>JAEOTF010000391.1 GCA_016840025.1 Candidatus Hodarchaeota archaeon | reverse complement strand
GGGCAGAAAATTGCAGAGATTATTGAAAAAGAGAATATAGAAACTCATATTATCAACCTTCGTAAAACTGAAGAAAAAGAATGGCCTTCTATAGTGGAATTTGATGGCTTAATAGTAGGATCAGGAATAAAAATTGGGAAATGGACGAAGGAAGCAAAAAAATTCCTAAAAATAAATAAAAATGCTCTGGAAACGAAAAAAACAAAGTTAGGCTTGTTTGTTAGTTGTGGTGATGCTAGTACGCCTGAAGGTTGTAATACAGCGAAGGAAGATTACTTAGAAACTCTAATAAAAGAACTAGGAATTCACGCTGATCTTTATGATGCTTTTGGTGGAGTATTTGATTTTTCAGAAACTACAAAAATGGGCTTTATTGATAGAAGGATGTTAAAATTGGCATCAAAGGCTCGTGGTGCATCAAAAATCGACTATTCCAACAAAAATGACTTCAGAGATTGGAATCAGATTCATAAGTTTATTTTTCAGTATCTAGAGTTAATTAAAAAGTAAAATCGTACCAACCTTTTTTGCGAGTTATATCATCGCTCAGCGTCAAGAATAAAAATAGGATAAATTGATCTACGACAGTATTTAAAGCAGGTGTTTTACACTTCATGATAACTCGACAATCTAATACTATCAAAGCAATTGTTCGGAAAAATTTCGATAAATCAGCAAATCTCTACGATCAGTTTGAGCAAAAATATGGATTATTCAATTATTTAACTACTAAATTAGCTGATTTATGTAAACTCCAGAAAGGAATGAAAGTTTGTGATGTGGGATGTGGAACAGGCACCTCTAGTTTTGTACTACAAAAAATTGTCGATAACAATGGACTAGTCATAGGTATTGACTCATCAGAAAAGATGTTAGGGATAGCTCAAGCAAGACTTGAAAAAGAAGACCTTCCAAATATAAAATTCCTATTATGTGATGCTAATGAATTCAATATGCATATAGATCACAAATTAGATTCAGTGATGTATAATGCGACTATTTTTCTTGTCCCAGAACCCGAAAGGACATTGAAAACTGCTTATGACATATTAGTAAAAAAAGGTACAGTAGGAATGAATTATTTAATAGGTATTTATGAAATCGACGCTTTAGAAAACCAAAACGCAGATAATGACCTATTTTTCCGAGTAAAAGAAGCTGGTGAAAAATATGCACCGTATGGTCGTCGAATTATCGATGTAGCGGTTCTCCCGGATATATTGGACGATTTGGGATTCAGGAATATCCATAAAGGTATATTATCCAAAAAAATGAATAGTGACGAGCTGAAAGCATTTTATGGTATCCCCGCGCAATCTGCGGGTCTATGGCCGAAGAATTATTATGAAGAGCGATTAAAATTACTTGATTTAAATATAGAATATTTTCTAAAGCAAAATATTAGCACATATTATCAATATTGGGGGTGGATTGTAGCTGAAGTTTAACCTCAGGATATTTCCTAGTTCTATTTATCTGTCCCATTGTTGTTATCTTTTATTACCTCTGCAATTCTTCCAACATAACTTTGGAAAAATCCACCTGCTGCTCTACAAGTAATAAGGTGAAAAGCCAATTTAAGGTTTTCACCTGTTTTAGCAGAACCAGGGAGGTAACTTATTTTCACCCGATCCTCGGGGTCTACCTGATGTTTCAATTGCTCCACAAATTCAACTGCTTCTTCATCTGTAACTCCTGGTAATCCTTCATTCCGAAGATCTTTCTTATTACCAAAAATGATGAGTGGAATGGATTTAGAGGTATGAGAGTATAATTCTTCTATCCAATTCTCTATGCTTGCCATAGTTTCGGGACGTGAAAGATCAAACATAATTAGAGCACCCGAGGTTCCCTTATAGAAGGTGGCACGTATCTGTTTATACTTCTGTTGCCCCGCTAGATCCCAGATTTGTGCTTGAAACTTGTGTCGTTCAATTTTTATATCAAGAGAAGAAAAATCAACCCCAAGTGTAGCTTGATAGTGAAGCCGATAGGGATTTCCCATGAAAACATGTTTTGACGTTGTTTTGCCAACAGCTCCATCACCCAATAGAACTAACTTCAATTGTGTCGCAGAAGCTGCTGGGGCGCTATCTTTTAAGAAGTTGTTTAATTCTTCCTCAGCTTCCAGTAATATCAGATTTATTATTGCTTTTTTCTCTTCAGATTTTTGATAAGTCTGTTGTTGTATTAGAAGATCTGCTAGAGCCCCGCTCCCATTCTCTAATCCGCTTGCGACTTTTATATAAGATATGGATCGAAGATCATTGGTAATAATGTCAATAGCTCTTGAATAATAATAGTTAGATATAGAGGGTATCACATCAAGCCGAATATCATCTGGAAGTTTTTCTATCGCATCCAGTACAGTTGTAGTCTCTAACAGATTAAGATTATTGGTAATAATGGTATTATCTTCACCAAAAAGGAAATTTATGGACATTAGTGAGTCTTGACCAATAATTAAAGATTTTGGCAATATATCAATGAGTTTAGACACAAATTTGTAAATAGCTATGACCAAATGCAATTTAGGGTACTCAACTTTCACAGGAAAATGAAAATGAACGGGATTACCCAATTTTCCTGTACAATATATCCAAGATTTACGTTTTTTGGGATGTAATATAGTTATTAATTCTTTTCTGACAAATGAATGGAGAAAGATTAGATCAGGGAGCAACAACTCCGATAAACTAATAGAACCATTACCTACAGCAGTTATATTCTGCCCCGTTTGTTTTAATCCTTCTTGGAAAATATTGTCTATTTTTCGTTTAATCTCTGTTTGGACTACAGGCCATAATGATGAATAGAAAATTGTTGCTTGTGCAACTAACATTCCAGTTAAAAGTTGGCTGACATCAGGTGGTATTTCGGCTTCCCTTAACATCTTACTGGTGATTAGTGGATTTGTACATATAAAAAAATGATTGTCCGCTAAAATAATAATAAATAGTTCAGTTATTGGTTCAGAAACTTCAAAAAACACTGAAATGATTTCATTCTCAGGACCCTTATAAATTAAGGAATCTAAGCTTGCTGACAATTTAGCGACTAATTGGGGGACCACTGCAGTTGGTATATTATAATACCAGAGTATATCAACCTTATCATCATCTTTTGTAACAACAATTCCCCAATTTGCTAATAAATCCATCTAGATTCCTCTACGTATAATAGAACTATTTTATGATTCTTTATTGATCATATTTACGATAAGTTACAATAATTTTCTTTTATTTAATATCCAATATAAAGCAATTGTGAAATCAAATGAACCTCCTAGTAACAGTAATGGATTGAAAATGGAAGAAAGGGGAATTAAGAATTCATCTTACTATGACTTATCATTTGAACTAATTTTCATTAAATTTGTACTCGTTTATTGATCTGCAAAGTTAATAAGTTCCTTAACAAGTGACAAAAAATAGATCATTTAATCCAATATTTGATTAAGATTCACAGGGGTGCTAACAATTATACAGTCGGCAATGTCGCAACCTGAAATAGACGGCATACCTATTCAACAAATTTGGATAGTGCTAGATTCTGGTCTCTGTCTCTTTCAGACTTCATTTGAAAAGGATAAAACAGATCAAATTGATAACAAGTTATTTCCAGGTTTTATAAGCGCAATAGCTTCGTTTGCTACCGAAGTTTCTAAAAGACCAATTCGAAAAATTCAATTGGGTGAGCTAATTCTTAATCAATACAAAAAAAATGATCTATTAGCTTGTATTTCAACGAAAAAAGATATTTCTGATGAAAAAGCATTAACGTCATTGTTTGATAGGATATTATATGAGTTTGAAGCAGAATATCGACCAATACTCGAATCTTCAGATGTATTCGATATGGAACATTTTGAAAGCTTTCAATCAAAAATTCTCCATATCTTTCGTGTAAATCTGAGTTTGACTATTTCTGATCTTGGTATTACTCCAAGTCTCAATTTATTGTTCAAAATACTGGGAAAAGACTGTGATAAGGTTATTACCTCTGTTATTCAAGGAGATAAACTTGCTATAGTTGGAGATAAAGGACAAACTAAAATTATAGTCGCTACACTTGAACAATTCTCTCCCCATAGACGCATTGAGATTAAATATTGGATCGAAGATACTATCATTGACTCATATGAATTGATCGGAATCCCTAAGAAATTAGCCAAATTTTATGAAAAGGAAGGATGGAGAACCTTTCATTTGGATGGTAAAAGCAAATTTAAGGGGCAAGCAAACAGATTTATTTCAACTCTAATCAAAGACGTGAAAGAGATTACTGACCAGAGCTCGAGGGAGTATGTTATCGCAACAAGGATGAATTATTTCACATCTAGAGTTGGTACTATTCTTGATCTTTATAACAAAGAAGAAGTGACGAAAAAAGCATTGGAGATTTTAAGAAAAGATATTAATAAAGATTTATTTGAGCTAATAGTGACATTTATAACCAATACAATAGATCCCTCAATAGCAGATAACGAGTTATTTGCTAAAAAAGCCTCTGCATGGAGAAAACTAGACGCTTTCTAACTATCAAAATTCTTTTTTAATTTCGTAATTACTTTTATATAACACAGTTTGTGAAGAAATGGAAATAAATTACAAAAACTTACTTTCCAATTTATGACTGTGTATCTTATTTGCCCTAAATATTTTATTAAAGGAGTTCCTTCAATAATTGATGTTTGAGTGAGGTAGAAATATGGCTAGTGATAATGACTTAATTGCTGTTGCCTCTTTGTTAAGTTCTATAGTCGCATTTGTTGTTTCTAGTTTGTTATTGTATGATTGGAAAAGAACAGAAAAACAACAACGTCTGGAATGGGGGATAGGTATGTTTACATACGCCATTGGGCATTTCATTGTATTTATTCTATATTCGTTGATTATTCCTGAGGGAAACGACGTTCAGCCACTATTATGGATATATGTAAATCTCGGTGGAGCTATTACAATGGCATTAATTCTTAAAGGGATCTTACCTTTATTTACAGAGAAACCTACATATATTTACGGAATTCCAATTGGATATGCTCTACTGTATGGTGTTGGGAGTTACTTATATGCCTTTGTTTTACCTGAAGACACACTACTTAATTTCATAATGTTGGGGGAACTTCTCGATAAACCTTATACCCAAAATAACAATATGTCATGGTATGTTGTTGAATTATTGATACCCGCTTCTTTTGTACTTGCTTTCCTCTTCATTATGCACTTCCGTGAAACCCAAGCATTATCCTCCCTTTTAATCTCAATTCACTTCTTTGGGTATGCTTTATTACTCTTTGTTTGGCCTTTTGATGATTTCAAGCTCCTCTTCTATTCGGGTAGAACATTAATAACAACCATCATGGCTTTAGGTTTTGTCGACTTAATCCGAAGAACTTGAGTTGTTAGAACTCAACGGACATCTTTCTAATTTCCTTAAGCATGTTTATTTGGTAGTATTTTGGGTCATTTATTGATAGGTATTTGAAAAAGAGTTAATTGAAAATTCAATATTAATGAAGAAATATCTTAAAATGAAGATTCTAAATGGAACTCTAAAAGGTGTTAAGCTTGAAAAAGAATTCTATTTTGTGTATATTAATCTGTACATTATTTCTGCTAGTAAGTTTCAGTAGGAGTGATCTATATATACCATCCGCAGCAGCATTAATGCCCTTGTTATTGATCAACAACAAACAGCTTGGGATACAGGTGTAGGGATAAATAATGCTTATGTTTGGCAAAATTTCACTCCCTCAGTCGATAGTATTGCAGGAGTAAGTATTTTTGTCTATAACACCAATACGGAAGATCCTACCGGTAGATATTTTAGAATATTGGTAGATGATGCTGCTGATGGGAGTAGCCCTCTAGCAAATGGCACTATTGACTTATCAGGATTAGCAGAAACTGAACAGAGTTGGGTTAATTTCACATTTACGCCTATTAGTATCACTATATCTTCAACTTACTATATTTTCGTGAAGGATCCTACATACGTGACAACTGATGATCGATTTGGTTGGGCACTTTCACTAAGTGATGTGTACAGTGGTGGCCTATGGAATGACAATCCAAGTTGGGATGGGACCTTCAAGACTTTTTATGAGGTTGTTACTCCAGAATTCGACAATTTCATGTTATTAATAGGAATTACACCAATAGGGATACTGTTTATAACGATCTATATCACTAAAAAGAGATAGAAAGAATCCTTCTTTCCTTTTTTTGGTACCAAACAAGATTGCTAGAATCCATCTAAATCGAATGTCTCTACTGTACCTCTTTCTGCTTCATTATCAAGAATACTTTGAGACAGTTTTTCAAGTATTTGACCTAATTTATTCCTATTTTCCTCAAATACATTTGTTCGAGCGTGAGTTACAACATTCCAACGGGAGTTATTTTCACAATGTTTCACGAAATCCATATGCATTTCGTCAGTCCCAAGAATCTTCCCCATAAAAATCGCTCTAATATTCAGAGCTGTAAAAATGTCTAAAGGCATGAAAGGTTCAGGAGTATCAAGAATATCACCCCAGGCAATATTAGTTTCTAAAAAAGAAGGTCGGTGATGATTCAAGCAGGTATAAAGTGAGGGACTAATTCCTCTAAACGCAAACACATCTGTCTCAACATACTTACTTTTTAGAAGTAAACTGTAGACACCCATAGTGAATGCCCGAGCTAATAACCGTATATTCATTTTTGTCATTTCTACTTTATCTTCATGAAAGAGAAGCAGGTCTGGAATTGACCAATCCAGTATACTAACGAGTATTTGTTCAAACTCAACATATTTCAAGAAATTAATACCTTCATGTTGTGAAATCTCAACCTTGCGTTTCTCCCATTTACCGTATAGCCGATTGTAGTAAGATATTTCTGGTCTCTTTTGTTGCAGGAAATGCACTAATCGTTCTTCAATTATCTCAGAGAGTTCTCGAATAATTCCCTTTAATCGTAATGTGTTTGATAAATCAGATTTGTTAGAAATAATCGCTACAGGTATTTTTTGATCCTCTGTTACGCGAACAAAAGGAGAAATTGCATCAGCGTGAGCCTTAGAAACAGGAGCAAAAATCCTTGAGGAGTCGTCAACAACAATGATCAAACCTCTGTAGCCTGCACCTGATTGGGCTACAATGCTACGGATTAAATCTAGATTATCCTGACCAGGATTATCCATGACCGTAATCTTTCCCTTCGGTAGAGGTAATACAAAAGGTAAAACCCCCGTGGTACCCATCATCTCTTTTTCTTCATTCCAAGCAACTTTACTGCTTTTACCATAGTGTTGGCACAAAGATTGAATAATACGGGATTTTCCAGCCCCTTGTTGGCCAAATACGCCTACTTGTCCGATATGTGCTTTTCTTTCAAGGACATTTATGTTCATTGTTACGCCCACTCATTTAATAATATGATGGGGAGCATCAGCTTATTATAGATATTTCTAATTCCAGAAAGCATGGGAATCAACATTTATTCCTTATCATTTTCTAAGATTTCAAAAAAAGCTTTAGTACCCTATAGTTTCCCAGCAACCTCTAATCAGTTCAACTAAATTGTTTTAGAAAACAAGAAGATTCGTGATTTTTATGACACAAGAGATTGCTTGGGATCTTAGCTCCCTTTTTAAAACCTTAGATGATCCAGAAATTAACAAAATCCTAGAAGAAGCCTCAAAAAAGGCTATTGGAATAGAGTCTAAATTCAAAGGAAAAATTAATACTTCTGAAATGACTCCAGAGCTTCTCTTAGAATTAATCCAAACAACTGAACAACTTTCCCTTTCTATCGATCGTGTTAACCAGTTTGCTCGTCTATCGGTTTCAGCTGATCAGACTATAAATCAGGCACAGGCGTTGTTCAACACTGCTCAAACTGTCGATACAGAGGTAGCTAAGAAATTAAGTTTTGTAGAGATCGAAATGGGCAAGCTCCTTGCTGAAAGAAAAAAAGAATTCCTTAATGCTCCTGTTTTGGAAGATTACAAACATTATTTAGAGATAATTTTACGTAAAAATTCTTTTAACTTGTCAGAAATAGAAGAACAGTTAGTTCTTGAAAAAGACCAATTCGGGATAAATGAATGGCAGAAATTACAAAATAAATGGCTTGGAACGCGTTCTTTCGAGCTAGAAATCGAAGGAGCCACTATTAAAATTCCATTTGGGGAATATATTGGTTATGCCAGTCATCCTAGTCGAGAGGTAAGAAAAGAAACCGTCACTAAAGTCCTTGGTAAATTGGGAGAGGATGCAGAAATCTATGCTGCATCATTACGTGCAATATGTGCAGATCATGTCAGGACTTCTAAAAGAAGAAAATATCCGACCGTTTTCGAGTCAAGTTTGATAATTAATGATGTTACATTCGAGATAATTGAGGCATTGATTACAGCTGTTGAAACGAATATAGATCTCTATGTAGATGGGTTATTAGTGAAAGGAAAAGCTCTTGGTACCTCTAAACTTCTTGGTGAAGATTTCTATGCACCAATTCCGGCTGATGAAGAACTAAAATATACTTGGGATGAAGCTAAAGAAATTGTTTTGCAGTCATATGGTGAGTTCGATCCCGAATTCGGACAATATATTCAGAGATTCTTTGATGAGAATCGAATTGATGCCTCTCCTAGGCATGGGAAGAGGGCAGGCGCATTTTGTTCCAGCGATTATTCCTCACAATCCGCCTTTATATTACAATCTTTCAACGAGAATGTTGGTTCAGTGATAACACTTGCTCATGAACTAGGTCACGCATGCCATGCTCATTATTACGGTAAGAATCAAAGCTATTTTAATACAGATACCTCATTTGCTCTTGCAGAAATCGCTAGTGAATTTGGATCAATGCTTGTGACAGATAAACTCTTAACTACAATAGAAAATGATTCTATTAAGCGATCAATACTTTTTAATCAGCTACTCGGTTACTCGGGATTCCTTACAGCAGTTTTTGAGGTCGGTTCCCGAACATATTTTGAAAAAAGTCTTTACGAAGCAATTGAGAATGGGAAGTATCTCGATCCACCCAAAATTGCCGATCTCTTTATGGAATCACGTAAGAAATACTTTGGGGATGCTGTTGAGTGGTTACCCGAACATAAATGGGCGTGGTGTTGGAAACCTCATTACTTTCGAACGGATCTAAGGTTCTACAACTATCCCTATGTTTTTGCGGAATTGGTTGTATTATCATTATACGGGCAATTTAAAAAGGAAGGTAAAGAATCCTATGTTCCTAAGTTCAAGAAATTATTAAGTGCTGGTAGTTCAAAATCACCATTAGAATTAGGGAAAGAAATAGGCGTCGATATGGCAAATCCTGCATTTTGGGAACTTGGAATAGGTGAAATAAGGCGATTGTTGGAAGAACTCAAAAAATTAGTTTGATGTAACGTTTTATGTTAAAAAGAGAGAAAATTAGGATATTACACAAGGTTAATTGATTTAGGATCGACCAAAATATCCTACAATTGTCGTAATCAAAAAGATATTAAAGTGAGAATCGCATTTAAATTAGCAAGTGGGATTCTTTTGAATAGAGAAGAACAGTACAAAAGAAAATTAGAATATATCATGGATAAAATTCTAGATTTGCCTGAGAACGTTGAGAAAGATCAATTTTATGTTGATGCACTCTATTATCGCCTTCAAACGTCCATTGATGCTACAATGGATGTTGTGGCAATGTTGTGCAAGGATTTAGGATTTTCTGTCAAAGATGATTATTCGAATTTAGACCAGTTATCGAATTCTAAAGTTATTGATTCTAACCTTATTTCTGTTCTACGTCGCTTGAATGGACTTCGTAATATACTTGTTCATCAATATAATAAAATAGAATTAAACATTGTATTAGAAGAGAAAGAATTAGCTGTAAAAACACTTCAGAAATTCGCGCTTCTTGTGGAGAAAGTTATCAATGAGCAACTTGACTTCGATGACGAAGATTAAGGATGATTTGAAATCTTTAAAGAAATTTGGGTTGGTTATCTATGGGAGTTATTTGAATGACAGTTTTATCCCATATAGATCGGACATTGACATAGCTGTTATAACACAAATTAGTACAAAACAAGCTAATCTAAACTTGTGGAGAGAGTTGTTAGGAAAAATACCATCGCTTTATGATGTGAAAATATTTGAGCTTCTTCCATTATTCATCCAGATTAGAATAATTAAATCCCGTCGTATTATTTTTGGTGATTCCCTTAAAATCTCCGAATATTTCTATAGATTTCGCAAATTATGGAAAGACATGGCTTTTCGTTATGAATCCAATCAGTTTAAAGGAATTGAAGGAAAAATAAGAACTATTAAACTACGAAAGAGATTAACTCAGAACAAATCACTTCACCTTGAATAGTAAAGCATGAGGTTGGTAGTAGTTAGTCGTTAAAATTGATCGTATGCTTATATTCTGCTATAGACTAGCCTCGTTTTCTCTTATGAAAAGCGGGTTTTCTCATTTTTTAATTCCACTGTATTTCCCTTAATACGATTCTGTCACAGAAAATTTCGCATTTACATTAGTCCATCGCTATTCACAGTTAGTCAGCTAATAATTCTACAGTAGATCCCCGTTTCACCCCCTGCATAGCTTTTTATACGATTAGTCCATGGGTTTCTTCCACTCTAACCATCATATAAGCAGATGAGACCAGGTAAGGGATACACATGAGAAAGTTAACACTTGATAACCGTTTTAAATTGCTCCTAACAGGGAGTCTGATTGTTGTTCTATTATTAAATGCATTCACTAGTCAAACTGGACATGGAACGGTAACAATGAAGGAACCCCCCACCAATCTTCTGGCTAAAGGGGTTGAAACATCCTCTTTGCGTGCCCCACATGCTTCAAATGAGTTTAATATCCAGTTCATAACAAAGTGGGGGTCGCAGGGCACTGGAGACGGGCAATTTGATTTTCCCTCTGGTGTTGCGGTCAATTCGTCGGGGTATGTCTATGTCACGGACGCGGACCCAAATCATAATCATGTGCAGATTTTTACCCCTACTGGCACCTATGTTGGCCAATGGGGCTCCTGGGGCATCGGGGATGGACAATTTAACGAGCCCTATTGTGTTGCGGTCAATAATACGGGGTATGTCTATGTTGTTGATAGTGGGAATGCCCGTGTGCAGATTTTTACCCCTACTGGCACCTATGTTGGCCAATGGGGGAGTCAAGGCGCAGGTGATGGGCAGTTTAATGCCCCTAGGGGGATTGCGGTCAATAGTACGGGGTATGTCTATGTTGTTGATACTGGGAATGCCCGTGTGCAGATCTTTACCCCCAATGGGTCGTTTGTTGGCAGGTGGGGGTCGTCTGGTACTGGGGATGGGCAATTTAATAGTCCTTTTGCTATTACAGTGGCTTCGTCTGGCGAGGTCTACGTCGCGGACAGCGCGAATCGCCGTGTGCAAGTCTTTACGAGTGATGGCACCTTTCTTCGCAAATGGGGGTCGGTTGGCGCTGGAGATGGGCAATTTTTCCAGCCCTTTGCTATTACAGTGGATTCATTTGGCTATGTCTATGTCCCCGATGGGGCACTTGACAGGTTTCAAATCTTTAGGAGTGATGGCACATTCCTAACAAAATGGGAAGCCTCGGGTTCCGGTGATGGGCAATTGAATTACCCTACAGGAATTGCAGTGTATGCCGAGAAGATTTATGTCGCGGACACAGATAACTTTCGCGTGCAGGCTTTTTCGGTGGATATACTTTCCCAGTTACATATAGGGCTCCAAGACCTTTTCGCCACAAATCACACTATTAACGTCACTTTTTGTGTGGAAAATGGGATTGGTGCTCCATTAAGGGATGTTCTATTGGAGATCTCTAACAGCACCCATAACTGGGCAGATTACACCAATATTACGGGACAACATACACTCGAGTTAGATTATACCCCCAACGAATTCACTTTGGAGGTCAATGGGTCCAAAAACGGCTATTTATCCGATAACGACACCTTTGTGATTTACATCGATCCCCCCGCTGTCGATTATACCCCGCCTGTGGATGAATATGATCCATCTACGCTTGCTACTTTCGGCATGTTCGCAGTGGTTTTTGTCGGTCCATGGATCGCATTGACAGCGGGACATTGGACTCAGCAGAGGAAAAAGAACGGCAGATAGCTATAACCGTTAATCCCCTCCACTCTCCTTTTTTCGATTCGTATCTTTGTAGCCAGTCTCCCTACATTTGAGAAAATAAATTATCGTTGCTAGATCGTGTTAATATTGAAGTATACCACTAGTAAAAGAATAGAATACAATTTTGCTTATGAAGAAATAGATAAACTCACAAGTTTTAGAATTTTCTTCCATATTTTTCTTTGAGTTGAGTTACTATTGGTTTATCAGGTTCCATCAGAAAAATTACTTGATTTTCTTGATTATTTTCGAGGAATTAAGTATTTACGGAATATTCTTGTAAATCTTTCATTTAATAAGTCAGGATACGTTGTTACTGATAATGTAAACGACCCAACATTAATCTTATGTTCTCCCTCACCTAACGCTTGGATTTGGTTCTTAGTAGGTGACTTTACCTCGAAGAATAAGAATGCAATTTTATCAGAAATACCTGAAGACAAAGGTATCCTCGTCCCCACTGAACATGAACAGGAATGGTTAACTGCATTCAAACAACACTGGGCGCATGTAGATTATTTTACTCGCACAACTTTATCCGCAAAGTCCCTAAAAGTTGAAAATATCCGCACAATGATAACACCGTTACCTGTAGAGTATAGTTTGGTAGAGGTACATGATAAAGAGATGAATCAAATTGCTAAAAACTGGGAAGGTTGGGACAAAATGACTAATTATCAAGGTTACTGTATAAAAGAGAGAGAAAAAGTTGTTAGTATTGCTATAGGAAGCTTAAATCTTCCTAAGATCACAAATAGTCTCGAGATAGCGATTCAAACGATGGACGAGTATCGAGGTCGAGGGTTTGCTACCATTGTTGGAGCTAAACTAATAGAATACTGTTTATTACATCATATAGAACCCCATTGGGATGCCGCGAATGATCTATCCGTAAAATTAGCCTTAAAACTTGGTTATACAGATCCAGAATCCTATAAGTGCTACTATTGGAAGAAAAACGAATAAGGCTTTTTCACTTTCAATTACCTCCCTTCAATAAGAAAAAAAGTCAGCATGGAAGCTAAGTGTAAAGTGATTTAAAAGCAGTCACATTAGAAACAATGGTAGTGTAGCTTATGAACGAGACAGAGTATGCTTATTGTGGTCTTATTTGCGTTGAATGTCCAGCTTATATTGCGAAACAAACTAATGATGATAAACTGCGCGCAAGTACCGTGGAAAAGTGGTCTTCTCCCGAATTTCCACTCTCACTCGATGATATTAATTGTGTAGGTTGTAAAACCATTGAAGGCGATCATTTCAGGTTCTGTGCTCAATGTACAGTCCGAAAATGTGCAAGTGAGCATGATGTAATAACTTGTGCTCATTGTTCAGAGTATATTTGTGATACTCTCGAAAACTTCCTAAATCAGGCGGACGATGAATTACGAGGGAAATTAGATCAAATTCACAAGCAAATATAACTGGAAATGGTTTATCCTCCCCTTCAATCGTTCTTTTTTTACATCAATTACTTGGGTTCTAAGTTTTAGGCTATTTAGTAAATGAATGGGATTAGCTTTTTTGTATGTTTAGCATATTCTACAAATTCTTCTCCATATTTTCTCTCGAGATATTCATCCAAAGTAGGGATAATTAGCACTATAAAATTCAATGCCATCCCAAGAGGGATTAGTACCATAATAACTTCTTGTGTGATCAATGCAAATCCTGTGAAGAGAATAACGTCCCCAAAGTAGTTTATATGCATTGAATAGGAAAATAAGCCTTTGGTATAGGGTTTTCCTTTATTTTTCTCTTTATTCATCCAAAAATATCTTTGCCCTTCTGAGTAGGTGTTAATAAAAGAGCCAAAGAGAAAAAGGAGAATTCCACTAACATCGAATAGATTGAGAACTTGGGTTGCTCTACCACCGGTGTAAAGTAATGCAAAAAGAATGGCAGACATGATGGGTGAGACTGTGAGCGCTTCTCTCCAAACTAATTTACGCTTAAAAAAGACGAAGAAGGTAATTAATAACCTACAAATATAGAACAATGCACAGAATAATAACAGATTCCAACGAAGAGTATTTCCTTCCCCATTTACATCTATAATAACCTCGGCTACTATAATAGTTGTGACTAAAACGAATACAATACAACTTTTAGGTAACAATGATCTTGTATGTTCGTTTAGGAATATCAATTTATTATCCTTCATTTAGTATTTAAAGCAAATTCTGCCAAATTATACTTTTAAGAGTCCAATGGCGCTTTTATTCTTTCCTGTTCGATGATTAAGCCCATAATCTGATCCACTAAGGCTTCTAGGTTTATAAGGTCAGAATAGGTCTCGGGCATTATCCTTCTCGCTTTTTCAAATAACAAAAGTTGGATTCCTATTCCATCAAGAACTGCAATGAGAATTTGAGCTCGAATCCATGGATTTGGTACATGTAAATCTTGGAATAAATTAGTTACAAAGTTTAGATAGGGTAAAAGCCCTTCTTCAGTTAAATCTGTGACTTGTTCATCCGAAAATCGGAGAGTGATTTCCAATAGAAGCTCTAAAAAACCAGGCGTTAATTGTTCCACTTTTAATGATTCTCGTATAAGAATTCGTAACGTTTCTTTTGCTGATAGGACATTTCTCGCCTGTTTCAGTTGTTCTAGAGCGTTCCTCAAGAATCGATTTACTACAGCGAGAGCAAGATCATCTTTCGATTTAAAATGGTGGAATACTGTTCCTTTCGCAACATTAGCTTCTTTCGCTATTGTTTCTGTACTAACATTTGAGAATCCTTTGTTTTGAAATAGTTCTAAGGCTGTCTCTAATATTGCTTCCCTCTTTTGTAATTTATGTAACTTTTTTGAGGATTTTAACATTATATACTGACTGACCAGTCGGTCAGTATAAGCATTTCGAATAATGGTTATACTGTATTTTTTAAACTCTAAAATTAATAAAAAAAGTCTAGATACACTATGACGACTTTAAAAGTCTCAATTACGATAAAAGAGAAATTTCACACTTATAACGCGAAGTTGTTAATTTTACATTCAAACGTCTTATTGAAGGATTTTAAAATAGTAAGTTATATTCTGAAAGATTAATTTCAAGACTTCTTTTCCACCATCTAAATTCTTGATTCTAATCCTCTCATTTTGAGAATGTGCCCCATCTGACGGTTGTCCGATTCCTAGTCCCATTGCAGGAGCATTAAATAACTTTTCTAAGAAAGGAATAATGGGAATTGATCCTCCTGATCTCGCATATACTGGTTCCTTCTTCCAAAATTCTACTATTGCAGCATGTCCTACCTTGAACAGGAAATTATCTACATCCCCATCCCACCAATCGCCTGCTCCTAAGGCTTTTATTGTAAGAGAATTTGGGGAATTCATTGCTTGAAATTCTTTTTTAACATAATTTGTAAACAATTGAGCAATTTCTTCGGGATCTTGATTCGGAACTAACCTCATACTTACTTTTCCTATCACTTTCGCAGGAACAACAGTTTTTGCTCCAGAGCCAGAGAAAGCACCTTCTATCCCATGCAAAGATAAACAGGGATTACGCCATATGTCCATTAATGTTGTTGTGGGGTCATCAGAGAGTAAGGATTGAACACCTAAAGATTCTTTATACTCATTGACATCAAATTCTATGTTCTCATACAATTTTGCTTCTTCATCGGTTAATGGCTTAACATGATCATAAAAACCCTCAACCAAGACTTTTCCTTCGAGATTAATTAGTTTAGACATTAAACAAATTAAATCGGTCATTGGTTCTCGAATTGATCCCCCTACCACCCCCGAATGTTGGTCTTTTTTTGGTCCTGAAATCTCAATTGCCATGTAAGTAATTCCCCGATAACCATAATCAAGAGAGGGTTGATTTTCTCCATACCATGCTGTATCAAGAATTAAAATCCCATTAACATTTCCAAAGAAATCCCGATGTTTAGATACAGTTTCTACAAATCCTCCCGAACCACTTTCTTCTTCTCCTTCATACAGAAAGGCAATATTAACAGGTAATCCCTCATTCTTATCCAAAAGCTCTTTTACAGAAAAATATGTGACAGCTATTGGTCCTTTATCATCATCCGTACCTCTTCCGTATAAGTATCCCTCTTTTTCTGCTAATTGAAACGGCTCCGTCTCCCAGCCATCTTCAATAGCTGCGGGTTGTACATCATAATGACTATAACACAAAATTGTTGGTTTAGAATCATCATTGCCAATTTTTGCAATTATTAACGGGTTTTTTCCAGCAATTTCGTTTTCAACTAATTGTGTTTCTGCTCCTAATTCATCTAAATGCTCTATGATAAATTCAGTAGTTTTTTTACTCTCATCTTCCTTCGATTTATCTGCACTGACCGATTGGAACGAAATTAGTAGTTTTAAAAATTCTTTTAATTCATTTGACATGTTTATGTATGAGAATCTGGTTCTAAAAAAAGTTTAATTGAAGCTAAAATTTTTGATACCAACTGATATCATTATATTCTATATTGAGGGGTAATTATTTTGGAACAACTAATACAGGAGCTCAAGAATCGACGTTTGGGAGTTTTATGGGTTTTGAAAATGGTTCCAAAAGCGATTTGGGATTGGAAACCTCATCCCTTCATGCGTTCTACGTCAGAACTTGCGTGTCATCTTGCTTGTAGTCCATTAGCAATATTAGAAACTATCAAGGGAACGATTATTACCGATATCGAATCCTATCAGGAGTTTGAAATAAATCTTTCTCCTCCAAATGCAACGGGCTTAGTCCATCTTTACGAAAAAGGGCTTCATAAGCTAATCAATTATTTAGAAAATAATAAAGAGAAAGCGAAGGAAGAAACTATAGAGTTATTTTACAGAGAGAAACCTATCTCACTATATACAGAGATTCATGAAGAAATTGGGCATGAGTGGTTTCATTTAGGGCAATTGTTTGTCTATTTACGGCAAAATGGTGTGGAAGTGGACATGGGAGCTTATTATGCATATAAGGATCCTAATCCACATGTTCTTCCTACAGAATAATCTTCACTGACGGGATTGTTAATTCAATCACCATTTTTGAATCAGCATTTTTGCTTCATCTAAATTCAAAAAATTGTTTAAGAATGCTTTTTGTTGCAATTCAATTGGTAAATACTGATCATACCTTTCTGAAACGATTTTTTCTGAAGGATTGAGTAACTTCTCGACAAATTCAACTTGATTACAAAGCGAGGCTAATCGGGCTTGAAGCTTATCTATATCCTTGATTGTAGATTCAAAACGAAGAAAATAAGGTTCGGGGTCTAATGTTCCAACTCGATTTAACTTCGTAATTTCTAAGGATCCTTTGCCAAAGAATTTCATGATCCTGTAAAGTGTTCGGAAGGCTGTAGTCCCCATCCAAGGAAATAAACAATATTTTTCCCCCTTCACACGAAATAGGACTCTTTGATCCATTTTCATTTTTCTTGCGTATTCACGCGCTTGTTTCAGTCGTTTAAGAGCATTGACTTGTAAAAAACTATATTCATCATCCTCAAACAGTACTTGCCGCATTCGTTGGAGCACTTTCCAATGTGTATCTGGACGTCTCCCTGGCCAAACATACAATGCTTTTTCTGGAGCCTTTCTTACCATAATGAGTTTTTGTTCAGGGTAGACATCTGTCACTTCGTAAACATTACCAGCAATTAAAACAATTTCACCAGGAGATAGTAATTGATCGATATGACCTAATTCTTTCGTACCTTCCTTTATTGAATAATCTACTGCATAATCTCGAAAAACAGCGTAAAATCGGTAATTTCGAACGATTTTTTCCCCGTTTAATCCGAGAATTAGTCCATCTTCTTCAGTCGTTTGAATATGGTCTTCTTCAATCAAATGTAGAAGTAGGGTACGAAATTCGTCCTGTGTTATATTTTTGAAAGGAGTTAGAGTTAAAACTCGTTTAGCCAAGGCAGCGGGTGATAATTCTCCTAGAGATGCCAAAATACTCATGGTTTGTTGATAAAGCAGACTGAATGGTTTTTTCACGGGAATGGCGGGTTCAATCCACTGTTCTTCCAAATAAAGTTGAATAATTGCGATAGTTTGGAGTAAATACCATGGGATATATCTGGGAAAGGAAGTTTCAGGGGTTATTGGATCTTCTGAAAGTGCAAATATCATTTCCGAAGTACCCGAGCGTCGACCAGACCTCCCTAACCGTTGAACGAAAGATGATACAGCGTGTGGAGCCCAAACATGAATAATCCTTTCTACTCCACCAATGTCCATACCTAGTTCTAGCGTGAGGGTTGCACATGTAACATCTGGTGTATCGTCTTCCTTCATTGAGCTTTCAGCTGATTCTCTTAACAGCGCAGCAATACAGGAATGATGAGCATGATACCTATCTGGGAACCCCTTAGCTTCCGCAATTTCTCGTAAACCATTAACCGTCAATTCTGTTGTTTCACGTGTGTTAGAAAAGATAATACATTTCTTTCCTAATGTATGTTCAAAAACATAGAGATGAGAAGGTAATGATAACCCTCTAGCCACTGTTACGCCTTTTGCTTTTGTTGTTACCCATGTCGGTTCAAAAAAATGTTCAACTGCTAAACGAAACCTTTTGGTTGCTTCATCAATTTTTGGGGTAATAACTTTCTCATTAGTCCCTGAAGCAAGCCATTCCTCTGCCAATGAATAATCAGCCAATGTGGCCGAGAGTCCGATCCGACGAGGAGTATTCATTATAAATTCTTGCAGCCGTTCAAGTTGGCTGAGCACTTGTCGTCCTCGATCAGAACTCATGAAGGAATGCACTTCATCAATTACCACAAAGCGTAAATCTCCAAATAGTCGGCGTAATTCAGAAGTTCTATTCAATAACAAACTTTCCATTGATTCAGGGGTGATTTGGAGGATACCATTTGGATTCTTAATCAATTTAGTCTTATGGCTTTGAGGAACATCTCCATGCCATCGCCAAACGTTAATGTGTGCTTCCTGTAATAAATCCTCTACCCGACTAAATTGGTCATTGATAAGTGCCTTTAAAGGTCCAATGTACAGAATACCCAAGGTTGCAGAAGGATCATCCTGTAGTAAAGTCAATGCAGGGAGAAGAGCAGCCTCAGTTTTACCTGATGCCGTTCCTGTGGCAAGTAAGAGATGATGAGGGGTATCAAATAGAACCTTACAAGCTTCAATTTGTACAGGTCGTAACTCTACCCATCCTTGGGCATAAATCCACTCCTGAAGAAAGGGTGCCAATCGATAAAACTGATTGGTTACCATAGAACTACCACCCCTTTATTATGTTTTTAACTTCTGTAAGATTCAAATAATCATTCATAAAAACGATCTGCTGTAGTTTAAGAGGTAAATACTTATCATACTTCTGCCAAATGAATTGTTCCTCTTGATCGACTAATTTCTCTGATGATTCAACATTTAGACAAATAGCTTTTATCTTCTGTTCTAATTCCTCTTCGGTACCTATCTTAACTTCGAACTCAATATAATAGGGTGACCGTCCATATAATCTAGTAATTTCTAGTTCTTTGCTATTGAATTTTAAAATTCGATCCAAAGTTCTGTATGCTATAGTTCCCATCCAAGGAAAAAGACAGAACTTCTTCTCAGCTAATTGAAATAATACCTGTTGATCCAAATCAACCTCTTGTGCTAGTCTTCGAGCTTGATAAAGTCGCTCTCTTGCTCCGTTCTGGAGGTAGGGATAAAAATCTTCCTCGAAAAGCACTTTTCGCATTCTTTGAAGAACTTTGGTGTGAACTGGACCAATGTCTCCAGGCCAGATATATCTCGTCCTTCCTCCCACTTTTTTAACCATCATTACCCGTAATTTGGGATAAGCTTCGATAACTTCCCACACATACCCCGCTAATGGAAAACGTTCTCCTGGTAGAAGGATATTACCTAATTTTCCTATTTCTTTTGATCCTTCTTTTACAATCCATTCTACATCATCCTGAAAAACAGCATAAAACCGATAATTCCGTACAACTTTTTCCCCTTCCAACCCTAATATCAATCCGCCATCTTCCATTACTTGAATGTGCTTAATTTCGACTAAATATTTTAATAATTCGCGAAATTCTTCTTGAGAGACATTGGAAAATGGTGTGAGAGTTAAAATACGTTGAGCGAGTGCTTGGGATGAAAGTTCACCAACTGAAGCGAGTATGCTCAGAGTTTGATGGTATAAGAGACTAAGAGGAGATTTCATAGGATGAATTGGTTCGATCCACTTTTCTTCCAAATAGAGCTGTATAATAGCAATTGATTGAATAAAATCCCACGGAATTAAGTAAGGAAGGGGTTTATGATCAGAAAACACTTCTTCGGTATGGACAAATAAAATTTCGGAAATATTATTTCTTCGTCCCGATCGACCGAGCCTTTGAAGAAAACTTGACACAGTTCGCGGAGATCCTATTTGTAGAATCCTTTCTAAGGAGCCAATATCAATACCCAATTCAAGAGTAATAGTAGCTGCAGTGACAACAGGTGTATCATCTTCTTTCATAATCTATTCTGTTGTCTCACGAAAATAACCAGCAATGCTCCCATGGTGGACATGGTATCTGTCGGGATAATGATTCATTTTAGCAATTGAACGTAATGCAGTGATAGTTGATTCAGCTTTTTCTCGGCTATTGGTAAAAATCAAGCATCTTTTTCCTAGAGTTTGTTCAAATAGATATGTTTCAGAAGGAAGAGGTAGATTGAAAGATTCCGAAGTGTCATCAGGAGGATTAATTCCAGAAGGACTAGGATTAGGATTAAGAAAATGTTCTACAGCCAATCGAATCTTCTTATTCAATCCATCAATTTTTGGTGTAGCTACTTTAACTTTTGTTCCCGAGGCTAGCCACTTTTCAGCCGAAGAATAGTCACCTAGAGTAGCAGATAAACCAATCCTTCTTGGATGGTACAAAATGATCTCTGCTAACCTTTCTAGTTGGCAAAGTATTTGTGTTCCTCGCTCCGAATTCATAAAGACGTGGACTTCATCGATTACTATAAATCGTAAATCTCCAAACATATTACGTAATTCTAAGCGTTTATTCAATAATAAGCTTTCCATTGACTCGGGTGTGATTTGTAAAATTCCACTTGGATTCTTTACTAACTTAGTTTTCAGACTTTGAGGAACGTCACCATGCCAGCGCCATACTGGGACATCAGCTTCCTCAAGAAGTCCTTCCATTCGTTTAAATTGATCATTGATTAGTGCTTTTAATGGAGATATGTACAATATACCAATAGTAGCTGATGGGTCCTTATATAATTCAGTTAAGGCAGGAAAGATCGCTGCTTCTGTTTTACCTGAAGCAGTTCCTGTTGCTAGTAATAGATGATTAGGTGTGTCAAAGATGGCTTTAGCAGCTTCTACTTGAATTGCTCTAAGTTCTTCCCATTCTTGAGCGTAAATCCATTCTTGAATAAATGGTGCTAATCTATTAAAGACATTTTCAGTCATATGTCAAATTCCTCAAATTCTGCTCCTTTTACTAATTCACTTAGCATCTCATTCTTTTAGATTGATAAGATAAGAAAATACGATATGCGACATTAAGTCAATTCTTCAAATCGAGAAAAATCCTGTTTTTTTACAACATCTTTAATATTCTGAATTTCCAGCTTTTCTTCATCTGAAAGTATAGAATCTTTGATTATATATCCAATTGCATGATAATTCTCTTTTAGAAAGGCTATCTCTCTTTGAAGTTCGGTAATTTGTGATTTTAATAGATCTATATCTCTTTTTATTTGATCATAATGAACTTCCCTGTCTGCTATTTTTATCATACCTGAACATCTCAATAATTTTCTTTAGGATTTCAATTTTTGATTAATTAAAAGAATGGCCACAATATATCTATCAAATTGTGAATTCTTCAAATTCTGTTCCCTTAACTGATTCATCCACCTTCTCTGGTGCCTTTGGTTTGAAGTCCTTGATGATATCGTCAAAGGATTGGTCTGGGTTAGTTCTTAAAATATTTAAAATTGTGATAAACTCCCTTACAAACTCGCGAGGGGTAAGTAATTTCTCCGCTCCAATCCGACTGACAATGATTTTGATAAAATCTTGGAGATTCTCATCTGTCAATGAAGGTGGGTACTTGTAATGATCCCCATGGATTTTCATTACTCTTGTTAGTAATACAAATACCTCTTCTAAGGTGAGCTTCTCTAATCGGATAATTGGTCCCGAAACATCTCTTAATCCTTCTTTCACAAATCGGCTTTCTACTAATCTTCCACGGAGGGCTTCG
>JAEOTF010000544.1 GCA_016840025.1 Candidatus Hodarchaeota archaeon | reverse complement strand
TGAGCACCATTCTCGTGATAATATTTCAAAACTTCAAATTGAGCTAGCTCGTATACGTTATGAGATGCCTCGTTATGCAGAATATGTAAAACGTAAACTAACTGGGGTTGAACACCCGGGTTTTCGTAGTAGTGGTGTCTATCAGGTCGCCGCTTATAAGCGTATGACTACTCGTAGAATTACTGCCATCAAAGCAAAATTAGCTAAAATTCGTAACGAAAGACAAGCTCAACAAAAACGGAGAGATCGCATGGGATTTAACATTGTATCATTAGCAGGATATTATAATGCAGGTAAATCAAGTCTTCACCGGTCTCTATCTGGAAGCGATGCCACAGTCTCTGCTAAGCCTTTTACTACTTTGGCAACCCAGCTTCGTCGTGTTGATGACCAAATCCTGATCAATGATACAGTTGGATTCATTGACAATCTCCCTCTGGAGTTTATCGAGGCATTTCGATCTACATTGGAGGAAATTTCCTCGGCTGATTTGATTTTATTGGTTCTTGATGTGTCTGATGGCCTGAACCAGGTTGAACAGAAAATAAATACATGTAAACAAATTCTGGCCGAGTTGGATACCACTGAAGCGATAATCTATGTCTTATGTAAAGTTGATCTGCTCACTGATTACCCTGATAAGAAAGCTGCCTTCCAGCAGATGTTTGATGGAACAAATTATATTTTTGTGTCTAACACGACGTTAGAGGGAATTACTACATTAAAGACGATGATCAAAGCCCTCCTCTCACACTAGTTTGTGAGCGAAATTTTAAGTATCCTCTAACTAGGTCTATGACGAGAATCCTCCGTATTTCACCCCATACATAAAAAAATGGATTTTCGTCGAATTATATGCTGCGATTCGGAAAAAAAGAAAAAGTCTTTTATACATACGCCGTGTTTACTGCAATATGTTCAAAGCCTTGACCGGCATGATGGATATATCCCACCTGAAGAGGTTTTGCCTGTCTTGGCATGGAGCGGATTATCAATGGTGCGTTTCTTAGTTATTGGGCTATTATTCACTGGTATCGGCTTAGCTGTTCTGGGTATAGCAGTAGCAATCCCTGTTCTCATTCCACAAGTTGACACAGATGCATTGCTTCCAATTTATTTTGGAGCGGTTGGGATCTTTGTCATTGTCTTCATCAGTGCTTTCTTTACCACCTTTACTGAAATGGGTGGCTACACTCATCCCGATGATCAACTCTTCTCTAATATTTTTGCCTTTATTTATGCGGTCTGTACTATATTATCTGGAGGGGTCTTTTTCCCCCTTCAACAGCGTAATATCTTTGATTTTGCCACTATGATTATTGTTGCATACGGATTCCTACTCCTTCTTACAGTGCTCGGACCCACATTGGGTTTGGGTGCACTAGCTGAAGAGGAGCTGGAACGTGGAAAACATAACATCTCTCGATACATGCTCTTCTCGTTGATACTTGGTGGAATCATTGGCGGCATAAAAATGGGCTTTGGGCTAGTGTTCGATCAATTCGGCTTTAACCTAGCGGCTGTTGGTTTGATAGCAATTACTGCCCTTGTGGTGGTGCTAATGGGCCTGTTCTTCCGTACTCAATATGCCGAAGTGGCGTAAACGCTCGAAAAATCGCCTACAATACTACTTTTCTTTTTTTATCAATTATATCTATTAGTGATGCTCATAGGCAATCACAAAACAAAAAATATCGCGGTTTTTGGAGGTGGTTGACATATTATACTCTCCCTCCCTTGATTTGATCACCACCAGTACCTGTGATGATGGAGTCCTTAAAAGACGCGGTTTTTAATTAATGATGCGCATTGAGTCCGAATCAACCGATTAGGAATGTTGAAAGCCGCATTGGGGCATCTTCCAGTTATTGCCAAACATATCCGAACATATTTATCTCCGAGCCTATAGAGTTTTTAAGAAGCTGGTGATCTGGTTGAAATTATGGATCGGGCATACTCTCGACGAGAAGGGAAAACCGACATCCACACGATTTGAAGTGGATCCTAATCTTTTTAGACGACATTTAGGAACGTTTGGGAGTACTGGAAGTGGAAAAACAGTTCTATCTAAGGTTATTCTAGAAGAGGCGGCTATGAGGGGAATTCCAATAATTGCCTTCGATGTACAGGGTGATATAGCCTCGCTTAAAATGCCCGGTGATCCAGTACAGCTTGAAAAGAAAGGTATTAATCCTTCATATCTTCAAAACTACCTGGACAAAGTAGTAGTTAATATATTTACTCCTGCTTCAAAAAAAGGTTTACCTATCTCAATTAATCCTTTGGTGGCGCCTCACCAAAAAGCTGATGAAATTGATGTCATTCGACTTATAGACAGTTCCTGTCAAACTCTAACTCGAGTGCTGATTAAAAAAGCAGGACTTACACGATCCTATGAAAGTGCAACCCGATCAGTTCTTTATGAAATCATGGAAAAATCTTGGCGGGAGAAGAAAAAGGTAGAAAATTTTATTGCGCTCTCAAAACGAGTATTGGACGCCGAAGAGACCTTGGGCCTAAATTTAGAAGAGTACATGAAATCCAGCCAACGCGAAAAGCTGGCCCAAGCTCTGAGGTCTTTGACAATTGGGACCTCCAAACTTCTCTTTGAGGGAGGAGAAAAAGAAATCCTGGATTTCACTAAAATCCTCAAGCCCGTGAAAGGCAAAACTCCTATCAATGTTCTATTCTTACCAACATTGATCACCGAGGAAGAAAAACTATTCTTTCTGTCTTTAGTATTAAGTCAACTATACTCATGGATGCTCCGTCAAGGGGCTCCCAAAGGTAATAAACCTCGCTGTATTGTGTTTTGCGATGAAGTCGCGCCCTACATCCCCGCTGGAGCCGCAAAACCTGGACCCAAAGAAGCATTTTTACTTCTCTTCCGACAAGCTCGAAAATACGGGGTTGAGTTTTTAGTGGCCACTCAAAGTCCTAAAGATGTCGATTATAAAGCGTTTGAGCAATTTAACACGTTATCCTTAGGACGCATCACTTCTCCCCAATCCCGAAAGGTGGTAGCACAAGTTCTTGACGGGTCCGCCGGGGAGACGATTTCTGCGCAGGTGGTAAAAAAACTCACTAAATTGAAAGCAGGCTCTTTTATGTTCGTTTCTCCCGATTTAGACACAAATGTGAATCCTATTCAGGTCCGTTGGTTACTGACAAACCATACAACACTAACAGAAGATCAAGTGGCAAAATTATATAAAGAATGGGCCGAACAAATCAGGAAACTTGAAGAAGCGCGAAATGAAAAAGAGCGGTTAGAAAAAGAGCGGTTAGAAAAAGAGCGGTTAGAAAAAGAGCGGTTAGAAAAAGAACAGTTAGAAAAAGAGCGACTTGAGCGTGGAAAGCAATTAGAAAAAGAACGACTTGAGCGGGAAAAGCAATTAGAAAAAGAACGTCGTGAAAAGGAACTTCAAACGAGATTAGCACGCTATAAGGATGCTGCGGATGATGAAAAAGTAATCGAAGCTGCAGTAGGAAAAATTTCTCATGAAGACATTGTTAATGCAATGCTTGCTCATCTCGAACATATCGCTAAGACTCAATTTGGTCTACCGTTTCTTAGAGAGCTTGTACAAAAGAAACAATTGAATTATGAGAAATCCCGTGTTTTTTATATCAAAGAAGTGCGGGCTGCTATTAAAGAAGGATTAGCTCAGAGAATAAAAACAAAAGAAGGGAAAAAGACAACTACACAACTTGTATATGACTTTGATACCTTCTGTGAAAAATTAATTAAAGAACTTGATATTAAAGAACCAGAATACCTTGATCGTGATCGATTGGCAGGGATTTTTGAAAACCTACTCCAGAAAGCTAAGCGATCACATGTATTTGAGCGAATTCTTCTGGGACAACCATTGGTTGTCCATTAGTGGTCCATTAATTTATGCACAAGGAATCGTCTTGTGTGATTTTCATTTTTTTGCTTTACCGATATTATCATAAGTCATTAAAAAATTGGGGGCTGATTACTAGTTATTAGCTCTTCTAAATAGTTATTAGTTGATATATTTTTTATTTGAATGTGTTTTTACTTGACCAATCGATCAAAATTTTCTGATTTGTATTATCCTTCCTTTTCATCGAAAAAGATATAGGAAAACAGTTCTTTCCTCCGAATTTAGGAGAGATGGCATTTGGTTGCTGAAAAAATCAAAATTATTACTGAGCAAAGCGGAGAATTTATTGCGATCTTAAGAGAAGACTGCCCTAATACCATGAAAGACATTTTGGATGCACTACCATTTGAGGCAAGAGTCCAAACGTGGGGTGATGAGATTTATTTCAGTATTCCTGTTAATATAGCAGAAGAAAATGCTCACGCCGTTGTTGAACTAGGTGACTTAGGGTATTGGCCTCCCGGAGCGGCTTTTTGCATCTTTTTCGGAAAAACTCCTGCCAGCAAGTCAGATGAAATTAGACCTGCAAGTCCAGTAAATGTATTTGGCAAATTGGAAGAGATTAATAGCGATATCATTGTGAAACTGCGCCGAGTAACTGCTGGAGAAACTATTCGAGTTGAATCCTTTTCATAATGGGTTGTACTCCCCCAACCTCCAACTAAGTTTTAACAAATTGGCACAATTGATCTCGATATCTCTTATTTCTGAATGTTCAATGGTTTAATTACTTAAAGATGTAATATGTCCTATTATCCCTTTTACTTCAAATCGCAGCATCCCACTAATATAAAAATCCGCCTCTTCATGGCTCCCCCTTCTGCTAACTTTATTGGCAAAGTTATTTTAAGAAAGAAGGCATAAATCACATTAAAGATCATTTCTTTGAGTAAATATCCTTTTGAAGGTTCCAAAGGAGGTATCATAGTGCAAATACCAGTCATTTCGGGAGTTTTGCGACGGTTTGGGAAATTAGGTAAAGTTGGCTTGGGGCTTCTAATCATTGGGATTATAGGAGGGATAATTATATCCGCTGTTTCAACTCCCTATCCCGTCTCTCTTGAACAGCGGGTTGATGGAAGAGAAGTCGTCCGAAGTGACGAGTTGATCGGTCAGCCAATCAGTTTAGTACAGATTCGTGTTTATGCGGAACCGCTATCGA
>JAEOTF010000390.1 GCA_016840025.1 Candidatus Hodarchaeota archaeon | reverse complement strand
TTGGTTCTACTCCATAAGGAGTTAGAAAGTTATCATCTACAAGATGAGTCTCAAGCAACTTAGTCTGAATCATAACGATCTTTGTCATGCATATGTCCCCTACATCAGCAGTTCTTGTAGACATTACAAAAACTGTTGATTTCTGAGTTTATTAGCTCTCGATTTCCTATTACTTTCAATAAACTCTATGATTCTCGGGATTAATCTTTTTCACTTGGAATTGGAGCTACAAGTGGGGCATCATCCTTAATTCCCATTTCAACAAAAGCTTCATTAGCGTAAACCGTCATTCCTGATTTCAGAGCGATGATATAACCATCGAATTCAGTTCGAATAATCCCATCTCCAAGTGGTCTACCGAAGACATCTAAGATTTGAGCTATGGGTTGCCCTTTGGTAACTTGGGCTCCTGGTTCAACCAGAAACTTGATGATTCCTGATTCTTTCGTCCTTGGGTGTTCAGCTCGCCTGATACGTTCACTAGGTTTAAGAACGGAAAATTCAGTGATTTCTTCTAATGGTCCTTCTAACATACCTGCCCATTTTAGAACATTTCTTGTTCCTTTTATCGAGCCAGCAACAATATGAGGAAAAATAATAGTATTTCCCCCAAGTTCTGCGGTGAATGCAGGAATGCGAAGGTTGTTGAAAGTGCATCCCGAAGCGGAACGATAGAGTTTCTTCTTTAGATATTTTTTAGGGGGAAATTCGACACAAACTAATACGCCAAAAGCTTCAACCATCGCTTTCTGTTTTTCAAGGAGCTGAGTTACTTCTTCTTTCTCCGTTTCATTCTTATAAAATACCCGATCTATAATAGAATAGGGAACAGACTGAATAGCATGATTATGAAAGTCAATGTGAAAGTCTGCATATTTTTCAAAGTATGAATAAATCTTATTGGCTACTTGTTCGAATGGTTTGGGATATTTATGGTCTTCATCTTCTTTCTCATCTTTTTTTGTAAATCTTCCTTCTGGGAAAAGACGGTTTGGATCCCTATCATCAATTTCAGGAGAACGTGTTAAATTACGGAGACCATAAGGATTTAGGGTTGGAATAGCGACTACAGTTCCTTTCAATTCTTGGACTAGCCTGTCTGTTACCAATTCATGAATTACCGCAATTCCTGTAAGTTCAGAACCATGAATATTCGCAGTTAGGAAAAAAGTAGGACCATCTTCCTTACCCTGAGCAATCATCACAGGAATTTTGTGCGTTTCACCTGTGGGAAGGTTGATACCATCAATAAAACCGTAAGTAACCTTCCCTGGTTCACTTTTTGCAGTACCTATTTGAATAACTTTCAATGGATTGATCACCTGTTATCTCTTGAAAAACTTAGATAGAGGATTTAATTTTATCTCCCATCGAACGAAATCACCCTTATTTTTCTGAGAAAATAATAGATATGATTGAGTGTATTTGAGAGTTATATTCTTAATCTGAGAAAATAAACTCTTTTTGATCTGAAAATGACTGAAATGAGTGCTAAAATCATCCAGATTCTGGAAAATGCACAAATTGACTATACTCTGTATGAACATGAACCTGTTTACACTTGTGAACAAGCAGCTGAAGTCCGTGGGATTCCTATCTCTGAAGGTATAAAAGCTCTCTTGATGAAGGTTGATAAAAGAGGCTTTATCCTAGTATTAAGTCGAGGGGATCAACGATTAGATCTGAAAAGAATACGTCAACTCGAACAGAATAAAAAAATCCGTTTTGCTAGAGCAGAAGAAGTGAAGGAAATCGCGAACTGTGAAATCGGATGTGTTCATCCTTTTGTCAATGTAAGAACATATGTGGATAGAATTCTGATAGAAACACCCTATTTAGAATTTAATCCCGCTCGTCATGATCAAACTATTCGGTTAAAGACAAAAGATCTACTTTCACTTCTTAAAGCACCAATCTATTTCTCCAACGAAAATAAAGCAACTTAGCATGAATCTAGGATTTTAGCTGCACTAACATGCAAAAACACATGCAAATACCTGAATGGAGAGCGTGGTTTTGATAACCTATGGCTTCTCTAAATCTTGAAATTGAAAAACTCCTTAAGGATAGGGGTGCTTTAAAAGTAGGCTTCGTTACACGAAAAACTATAGTCGGTGGTCCCCCTAGTGCAAACATTTCTTATCACTTACCAGAAGCCCAATCTGCTATCGTTTTTGCCCTACCTCTGGATCGTGAAAAAATTCGGGCTTATCTAAGAAAAGATACTCCTAATGGTCGTGCTGATCATGATCAGGATAATATGGAAACTACACTGAGAGCTTATAAACAGGCTAACACTGTAGCGAGATTCATTAAGGAAAAGGATTTCGATGCAATTCTAATTTTCCCAAATTTAAAATATCGGAAAATGAATGCGATAGGGATACTAAAAGCGATTCCTGAGATTTCTTTAAGATATCTTGCAGTCCGTTCGGGAGTAGGTTCCTTTGGATGGTCAGGAAATATAGGGATTAAAAATTTTGGAACAGCGATGATTCTTGGTGGTGTAACGACTACTGCTCAACTCAAACCTACTGAGCCCGTTCCACCTGCTGAATCGTTTTGCACTAAATGTAAACTTTGCGTAGAAGTATGTGCTTTTAGGATGTTTGATCGGAAAGAAGAAGTTACAGTTACTCTCGGAGGTATTGAATTTAGTTATGCGAAACGGATTGATGCACTAAGATGTGTAATAGTATGTGGGGGTTATCCAGGCTTGGATAAAAAGGAAAAATGGTCAACTTGGTCTCCAGCGCGTTTTCCATATCCTCACACTGAAAAAGAAGTGATAAAAACCTTTGCTCAAGTGTTTCGTTTTCGACCAAACGTATTAGTGAGTGGAGAGTATGGTGGATATCATACCTCGAAAATTGAAGATGACCCAGAACTCGTACCCTATCTTAAAAATAATCTTGAAACGAAGAACCTCATAAAATCAATTAAATTTACTTGCGGAAATTGTCAACTAATCTGTCGTGGTAACTCTCGGGAGACTGAAGAGAATTATAACATACTTGTTAATTCAGGGGTTGTAATTCGAAATAGAGACGGAAAAACACAAGTACTTGCGTCATCCGATGCGGATAAAGCCAAAAAGCTGAATTATAAACAAAAAGCTAGCCTCAAAGAATCCTTTTATGGAAAAACAATGAAACGAAAACTATTAAGATTAAAATTCGATAAGCCTTGACGCAGTATGTAAGTCATTGAGAATTATAGTTTTGGAAGTTGCTTTATCATAATACCATTCTCTCTTCTTTTCATTATTTTCAGGGTTAATGATTGTTAAATTTATATGTAGTCTTAAGTATACTATTTGTGGACAATTAAATGGCTTTATCCTAGACCAAATGCATTATGAACGAGGATTCGACTATCATCATCATTAAAGACGTCTAGATCCACTGTCAATTCTTCGAGCTCCTTTTGAAATTTATTATAAAAATTCTTGATGAATGTCCTCAATGCTGAACGAAGAAATGCATTTGATCGCTGAGTAATAAGTAGTCCATAAATTCCACCTACACTTTCAAGAATAAGATCTCCTTCTTGTAGTTTTATATTGGTGACGTTCGATTTTCTTCCAATTATTTCTTGAAGGAGTGTAAAGATTGCTGTGATCACGCCACTTATTAGCAAAGAATTCATATTTTCATCGATACGAAATTCATAGGTAAAGATTGATATCCCTAGTTTATTAACAACGATAAGCCGGTAAATAACTTGAGGTTAAAGGAAGGTTACTCTCTTTGATGTAGCATATATTTTCAAAAAAATAAAAGTTCCAGTCACGATTGATATTTGTGGAATCACAGCTCCCAAAAATGCTTTGGTGTCTCCAGAGACTAGTTCCATGTCTGAAAGAGTAAAATAAAAGGCATAGAGAAAGGTGGTTAGAAGATAAGAAGTGATAACAAATCCAAAAAGCCATCGAATTCGTACTTTATCCACTGGTTCAGCGGTTTTATAGACATTATTGATCGCAATCAAACTTGTAATACTTACATAGATAAGAAATACCCCTGGTAGAGTGTTAACAATATCCTTAAGGCTTGTTGTCTCAGTTTGTAATCCTGTAAGTCCAAAATTAAGAGCCCACACTCCAAGAAGCTATGCACCTGCGAAAAAACCCGAAACCGCTACTCTCCTCGGTGAATATGAAATATTCTCATATAAATCGATAAACATGATAAAACAAATCGCAGAAGCTATTCCCATCATACTTGTAATTTCAGAACCACTGGTAAGAAACGTCTCAAATTCATAAATACAGAGGTAAATTTCAAGTGAGATTGTAGCAGTAGAAAATATCTGAACAATTAGTAGCCATATTAGTGTTTGAATGTTGGTTTCATTATAACGCTGTAAAATAGTAATAAACAAATATAAAGTAAGTACTAATAAAACAAGGCGGATTTCAATAGCAATAAGGGCAACTAGATCAGACATAATGATCCCTTCAAAATTAACTTTGAGATCTTATAATACTTTAAAGAGATATTTTTGTTAAAATAAGATTAAAACTAATGAAAAATACCTACTTATGAAAGCGTAAGTCTTTAAGGGGGGGTATTGCGGAATATAAATAGTAAGTTAGGTATAACTTTTATTAGCGAGTTGATGATTTTGCTTTTTTTTCAAAAGATGAGAGAGAGAATCGGTATGTTGAGAAAACCATCTATAAATGAGCCAGAACAACAAAGTATTCAAACCATAGTCAAGAAAAATGTCCAAAATTGGGAAAAAGAATATAATAGTGCATATGAGGAGATTGTTAAGGAGTGGATTGCGGGGAAGAAGGATATTTCTCACAATAGAGTAGACTATGAAGCAAAAAATCGGGCTAGGCTGGAAGATCTAACACAAAATATAATTAAGGAAGTCAGATCAGAAATAATGGATAAAAAAATCATAAAACTGCCCAATGATAAGAGAAAGCAAGAGAAAGCTATCGAAAAATATGCACATAGACTAGTTAATCAACAAGTAAGGAAAATAGCGAGCAAATCAGAAGAAAAGTTTCAGGGGGAAAGGAACAGGATGAAAGGACTAAAAAAGAGAAAATCTGCGTTAATAGACTATCGAATCGTAAAACAGAGGATTGATAGTAGGAGAAAGGGAATGGGGTAGTAGAACAAAGATTCTTTAAATATTCTTTAAGAGTCACTGGTTACATTATTGATTAAACCAAATACTCAAGAAAAATAAGTTGTCTATGAATAAAAAGTGAAGAGAGGTGTAGGAGAAGAGGAATTCGTGTTAAATCCTCAAGTAACACCAAAGCCAGGAATTCGTATCCTTTCTTCTACCCTTCTAAAGATTCGAGAGAGCACGAAAGTCATTGCAAAATAGCTGATCATCAAAGCAGCAAAAACCTCTGGGCTTCTAAAAGTGGTATTATTCAAATTCCTTGCCCAGCGTGTCATCTCAAAGACAGAGAGTACGGATAAAAGACTTGAGTTCAGTAGCAGACTGATGAATTCATTTGTAAGTGGCGGAATAATCAAACGAAAGGCCTGGGGAAGTACCACGTAACTCATTCCCTGAGAATAAGTCAGTCCGAGAGATCTCGCAGCCTCTAGTTGCCCACTTGGAATAGCTTGTATACCTGAACGGATGAGTTCAGTTTGATAAGCACCTGTATTCAATGTTAGCGCAATAATTCCTGCAGATATAGGATCGAATACAAAGTTGGGATCACCTAAGTTGCCAAGGAATGGGAAATCAATCCCTGACCGAATCAAAGTAGCTCCTGCAAACCAGATGAAGAAAATTTGAGCTAATAAGGGAGTACCTCTAATCCATTCGACATAGATCCGAATAATTGCCTTTAAAAAGCTAGTAAATATGGTGGACAGCCGTCGACCAATCAATGGGATTGGAAAATGGGAGGTAACGCTAATTGTACCACAGATAGTTCCAATCGTTAGTCCAAAAAATAAGGCCGCAAGGGACGTAGTTAATGTAAGAACCGCTCCTTCTCCCATGAAACGAAAGAGCACCCGCCAAAGAGCAGCTTCACTTTCCGTGAAGTCACCCGGAGTTTTAGGAGGAGTGAAGAATGGCTTAATCTCGCCTATTCCAAACAATGATAATATTGGATTAATTATATACCCCAAAAACCGAACAGTATGATCCATTACATTTAGTAAAGGATCAATAACCCAAGCATCCTCTTTAAAGAACCTTTGATAGAGTAATCCTATTTCTAATAAAAAAAGTGTAATACATAGAATGATTATACCAACCAAAGTTATTTTACTCATAAAACGAATATTTCTTAAAAGATTCAGTGTGGTTTGCTGAAGATTACGCCTTTTGGGTTCTAAACCTGACAATATTTTAGATTCCAATAATACAGCTATAAAAACTAGACAAATGCCGAAAATAACTACTTCTGAAGAAAGTAGTAAAAATTCTGATTGAATCGACGAATTTGATAATATAGGAAGGACGTCGAATAGTAGAAAGGTATGAAATGCAAATAATCCAAACCCAATTTGCATAAGTCCAGTTTTTACGATACCTGTGCTTGTGATTCCCCGCGGAATCAATGTTCCCAAGTTACGTTTTATAAATGGAAAACTCGTTGAACTCACTATTTCCAGAAATAATGCAAAGAAGATGATAAGTAGACTTAATATAATGAATAAAAATAACCATTGAGAATTAAAAGACAGTATCTCGTGTCGTACGCCTTTTTCGTTAGTCAAGAATCTATAAAGTGGTTCTAAGAGTGGATCTACGATCAGAGTTAGAAAATGGTTAAATTGAACGGCAAAAAAAAGTATCAGGCCAAACAAAACTAACTTTCTTGTTGTAAACCGCATATGATGCAACCTCACATATTTTCATTATAAAATTCATTGGATTTAAGGGATGGAAACTATTTTTTATGATTTTGTATCCTTTAGAGACCAAATTTTGTCCTTTTTAAAAAATTATGCTAGTTAGTAAAAAAAGAGAAAAAAAAAGAAGGAATTAGTAATTCCAAGGATTCTGATCCAAATATGGAACAATCTAGAGTTATTTTCTGGAGCGAAGCCAAAGCGAACTTCCAATTAGAATAAATATCGCAAATATTGCTTCAAATCCAGGGATCAGTCCAGGATCTTCACTTGAAGCTGCCTCAGAAGTGGTTGGTTCTGTTGTGGTAGTTACAGGTGGAACATAACCTGAATGGTCTGTACCATGCCATTCTTTGTAAATGTCATTGTAGGTCTTAGATATGACTGGAGTCGCCTCATTATCGCCGAGTAGGGAATCTAAACCATCATTGAGCGCGAGTCGTAGAGCATCATCGCCAGTTCTACACGCGATGCCGAATCTTTCAGGTTCATCGCCTTCCCAGGCGTAGACAACCTTGGTCAATCCTGATTCAACCGCGTCCAAATTCAGAACCGCAACATCGCCAAGAACACAATCGACATTTCCCGCTTTCAGGGCAACAATCGCGAGGGGAAAGTCATCGTACGTCAATACTGTCGCTACATCGTCAATGCCTTCATCTTGTAGCCAGATATGTGTTGTTGTTCCCGTTTGGACACCAATGGTGACCCCTGCGTCATTTAGATCATCTGTGTTCATAATGGCTTTTGGGTTAGCGGTTGCTACTAAGATACCCATCGCAGACTGATAATACCAGCGGGTAAAGTCTACCAGTTCCTCTCGTGCAGTAGTTATTGTCATTGCAGACATAATCACGTCAAATTGTTGAGCCTGGAGATTAGGGATGATGGGATCCCAATCAGAGGCAACGAACTCTGCTGTAATGGTTGTACTATACTTTATAGACATATAGGCTGCGAGTTCGTCCATGACATCGACATCAAAGCCCACTACATCACCTGTACCTAGATCAATGTCTTCAAAAGGCGGATATGCGACGTCTGACCCCACTCGTATTTTACCAGTAGCAATAATAGCGGCTAGTGTTTCGGTGGGTTGTATGTAACCAGCGTGGTCGGTTCCATGCCATTCTTCGTAAATTTCATTATAGATCCTAGTTATAATTGGATTCTCCTCATCATCACCAAGTATATTTTCTATAGCCGCATTGAGCGCGAGTCGTAGATCATCATCGCCGGTTCTACAGGCAATGCCGAATCTTTCCGGTTCATCGCCTTCCCAGGCGTAAACAACCTTAGTTAATCCGGATTCAACCGCGTCTAAATTCAGAACCGCAACATCACCAAGAACACAATCGACATTTCCCGCTTTCAGGGCGACAATCGCGAGGGGAAAGTCATCATATGTCAACACTGTCGCTACGTCGTCAATGCCTTCGTCTTGTAGCCAGATATGAGTTGTTGTTCCCGTTTGGACACCAATGGTGACTCCTGCGTCATTCAGATCATCTGTATTTAGAATGTTCTCCGGGTTAGCTGTTGTTACTAGGATACCCATCGCAGATTGATAATACCAGCGGGTAAAATCAACCAATTCCTCTCGTGCAGTAGTTATTGTCATTGCGGACATGATCACGTCAAACTGTTCAGCTACGAGATTAGGGATGATAGGATCCCAGTCAGAGGCAACAAACTCAACTGTAATGTTCGTATCATATTCCGCAGATATATAGGCTGCGAGTTCTTCCATGATATCGACATCAAAACCCACTACGTCACCTGTACCTAGATCAATGTCTTCAAAAGGTGGATAGGCGACATCGGATCCCACCTGTATTTTCCCAGCAGCTAAGATATCTGCAAGGGTTCCTGTAGGATCTGCTCCTTTTGATGGTGTTGCCGGTGCGAGGCTTAAGGATATTGAACCAATCAAAAGTATAACTAAACTAATCGTTTGCCATTTTCGCAACAAGGTTTTTTAACCTCCTTTACACTCAGATTTTCTCTATATACAAAGTATAGAGCAAATATATATGTGTTAATTATTTGAAAATAATAACTTTTTTGATTAAAATTCCGAAAAAAAAACTCAGTAAGAAATAGTGAGACGATTAGTATAGTAATTACTCGACAAAACCTTTAAACAGCTGTATCTGCAGTTATCTTATTTTTTCATCGAGTTGGAATAGTCGTGGTTTTCTATTCCTGCTATCGTCGTGTTTTTGCCCCACACTGTGGACAAAAAGAATCTGTTGACCGAACGGGTTTTTCACAGACTAGACAAGAGTCTCCAAAAGAGTGGTCCAAAATTTTTGCGAGAAATTGCTTGCTTCGTTCTTCTTCTGGACGGGAAAAAAGGTCATCGGGTAACCCTTCCTCAATCACTACTCCTTCATCCATAAAAAGCACATAATCACCTACTTCTCTAGCAAACCCAATCTCATGGGTTACGACTAGCATGGTCATCCCCTCTGACGCAAGTTTTTTCATGACGGCTAAGACTTCTCCGATCAGTTCAGGATCAAGAGCAGAGGTGGGTTCATCGAACATAATCACCTTGGGATTCATACCAAGGGCGCGAGCGATTGCTACACGTTGTTGTTGTCCACCACTCAATTCACCAGGATAACTGTGGATTTTATCGTGAAGGTTCACTTTTTCTAATGCTTCCATAGCTCTTTTATGAGCTTCTTCCTTATTCAATCCCCGAGCTTTCTCCAGGGGCAGGATTACATTCTGATATGCCGTTAAGTGCATGAACAGGTTAAAATGTTGGAAAACCATACCCACATCTGCTCGAATCGCATTGATGTCACTCTCAGGCGTAATTAGCTCCCCATCAAAATATACTTCCCCTTGATCGGGTTCAATGAGACGATTGATGCATCTCATCAGAGTACTCTTTCCTGAACCACTAGAACCAATAACAACTAATTTCTCCCCCTCATAGAGTTTAAGGGAAACTCCTCGTAAGGCTTGTACTTTTCCAAAATTTTTATAAATGTTTTCTGCACGAATCATTTCCTTTCCTGCGGGTGAATATGTTTTTTTAGTGAGAACCATAAGAAATCCCCAGAATAAGTGGTCAGCAATCGATTTTTTCTTATCACTTTTTTATCTTTTTTTCTACCTGGTTTAAAACTAATGAAAAGACTCTTAAATGTCCCTTACTAGTCTTAATCAGGAATATTAACCTGAATTTGAATAATAAATACTTAAATAATTAACTAAACTAGAATTAAGGGATTTTTACTCTTTTTTCTCAACAAGAATGAAGTATTAGAGAGATAATGCCTTATTCATGTCCCTTATAGTTAATTCGATATTTTTGTGACGGAACAATGTAAATCTAAAGCTGTGGCCTATACTTCATTTGCTAATCTCACAGAAAGATCACTTATTATACCGAAGATAGGAAACAATTTTACTTCACTCTGTAATTTCTGGACGAATTTTTCACCTAATTCTGTCAGAAGCCAACCGTGTACTGTGGGATTGACAAATCCTAATTCATGAAGACTATTTTTACCCCTCTTAAGGTGAGACCGGATATTACCAATAGATAAACCTAATCTCTTTGACAGGCGTCGATAACCTAAATAGGGATGCAAGGCTAATTGAACTAGAATCTGTTTTTTTGTTTCACTAAGTCTAAAAAGAAGTGTATGAAGATCTATATGGGCAGTATCATTAGTTTTTGAAGAGGAACTTTGAAATGAGATCTTTTTCACAACCTGTTCAATTCACTATTCCGTATTCCGCAGTTTTTTTAAAGATATGAAAAAAAAAGGCAGGAGATTGGAAAAATAATTATTCTAACATCTATGTTCTATTTCACTCCGCTTTGAGATTAGAGTATTGTTTTGTGGCTTGATTCAAAAAAGTGGTAGAAAAGAAAATATAGCTCGAAGGTTGTCACTTTATTATAAAAGCTTCAATATTTTTGAAATGAAACTTGGTTTTTTTGTAAGTATTTTCACTAAACTCGGTTTTTTTACCAATAAGGGTGCTATTTGAGGATATTTTATCAACATTGAAATAATTTTTGGATTTTTCATAATGATTGCGGCTAAACTTGGGTGTTTTGCAAAGATAAGAGTTAATTGTAGATGCTCTTTAACTTTCATAAATACCAACCTTATATTTTTGTTTCTAGAAGTCAACCAGAATTTAATAAGGCAGGTTTGATTAAAAATAATTTTAATATTTCACTCTTGGATTAGGATAACTATCACATTAATTTCCAAGAAGATCACAAAAAACTCAAACTCACTTGATAAGGGTGTTATCATGCATAAACACAATTTTCACATAAGACATTTTTTCTTTCTTTTTGTTTTGATTTTTATTCTGTCTAGTATCAGTATGGTATTCTCAACAACTGCAAATCCCGATAAAAACCTTATTTCTAATTATATGTCGTTGGAAAAGACAGGAGAAGAATTTGAAGGTTATAACATATTTATTCTCCGTAGTCTCGATTCCACGCTATATGAGTTGACTATTATCCACACCAATGGGACTCTAATTAAAACATATGAAATAGAGTCTGGAGGACTCTTGAGAGGGTTGAGATTAATTAATTCAACAACAATTTTGGTGGGAAATAATACTAACGGCGCATTCATGTTGAATCTTTATACTAATAAGATCGTTAAATACTATTTCCCCAGACATCATCATGATATGGATTACAATCCTCATAATGGCAATTTATTTACATTTACAAGGTATTACATCGATTTGTTTGGTCATACATATGGTTATGACTATATAGATGAGAAAAATTCAACAGGGCATGTTGTTTGGAGAAAAGATTCACTTGACTTCGTCCCTACTTCCCAATATTGCCCCTTTGGTGATTTGGAAGGATCAGCTCGAGATATAACTCATGCTAATACCCTTTATTTTGATGCTGAAGAGGATGTGTTTTATGTAAATTTTCGAAATACTAATACTTTCTATAAAATAGATCACCAAACAGGCGAATTAATTTGGTCATTGGGGGAATATGGGAATTTTACCCTCTACGATGTTAATGGAAGACAAAAACAGGCTCTTTTCTATCATGCTCACTCAGTCGAGCCTATAGACGAGAATACATTCATTATCTTTGATAATGACTACCATAATAAGACCAATAATTCTAATCAGATTTCTCGCTTAGTAGAGATCACTATCAATGAAACTACGATGACAGCAAATGAATCATGGGTTTGGGCAGCTCCTCGGTATGAATATTATTGCAATATGATGGGTGATGCCGACAGACTACCTAATGGAGATAGACTAGGTGCATTCGGACCTTGGACACACCCTAGCGGTAATGCTGGTCCTATACTAACAGAAGTAAATGAAGCTGGAGAAATTGTTTGGGAGATGAGGTACCCCGAGTGGAAAAGCATTTACAGAATGGAACGATTTCGTAGGTCGCCTGTTATAGGTTCTCCTCAGTATAACTATCAGAATGATGAGCTGGAGATTAGTTGGCCAACGTGGTATAATTTTCGGACAAGAATTAAGATGTATGGATCTTACAAACTTTATCACAACGGTGATGTTATCAGGAATGGTGGACATACATTCGATAAATACTGGCGTCCAACAGAACTTAAATTTAACCTTGCACTTCTCTCTACTAGAGATCATAATCTAACGTTAGTAGTATTTGATGAAGGAGGACACCCTACTTACAGCAGTATTCAGGTGGTAGATGGAAAAATCTCACAACTTACATCATCGCCTCTTACAACAACTACAAGTAACTCCTCGATGATAACAGCTTCCGACTTCAAGAGTTCACAGTTGCAACTCCTCGGTATACTATTCCTACTTGTATTTGGTTGTTTGTATATAACCAAAAGGAAAAAATGAAGGAAAATTTTTGATTCTAAAAATAACATACTTTAAGAATGATTATAGCTCGATTCAGTGATAATGCGACTATTTCTTGAAGAATTTAGTGAGATAGGATTGTCTTAGTGTAGTATCCTTTTTAAATTCAAAGCCTGTCACTGGTAATTTGATTTTAAGGTTCTTAAGAACTTCTTTCATGATTTGTAATTCGACTTCTCTCTTTTTGGATGTAGGAACAAAAAAGGGAGATAACTCAAGATCATTACTAATCTTTTTCAGAATTTTTGTAAGGTTGAAGAGAGATAATTCAAGATGAGGAATTAGTATATCTTTTTGTGGAATAAAGTTTGTAACATTAGTTATTCGTTCCATAATTACATTTCGGCGAGGATAGAGTTCATAAGCAATTCCTTCTATCCTTAAATATTCAGCTGCAGCTAAAGTACTACATGTTCCTCCAAATGGGTCAAGTACTCGTTTACAGTTTGGAACAAGTTTAAGACATCTATAAGGTAATTCAATGGGGAAGGGTGCATCATGCCCTTTTTTAATCGTTTTTCCGGTTGTTTTTCGATAAGGAATTAACCAGACATTACCTGCATCCCGGAGATCTCGATCAGAATAACGACCGATATTTGATTTATCAGCATAAGGAATACCAATAGCTTTAGGATCAAGATTATACGTCTTACGATCTTTACACAGAAGATAGATATTTTCCCAAATATTATTCAGACGTCTTTCTCCCCCCGATGGAGTGAAATGTCCACGACCTAGGATTGATTTGACCCAAGCAATGGTTTGAATACGTTTAAACCCTGCTTTAACTGCTAAATGAACCACAGCTTCACTTTTTCCTTGATCCTGAGCAGCATCACATATATTAAGAAAAAAAAGCCCAGATTGTTTCAAAACTCGATAACATTCTCGCCAAACATGCAAAAGTAAGTTATTATATTCTTCTTTTGATAAATTATCATTATGTTGAGTGCCACCATCAGCTGAATAGGTTTTTCCTCGATTATAAGGAGGAGATGTCACAATAACATCAATTGATTCGTCTTCTATTTCTGCCATGTGTTCCGAACTTTTAAAATAAATTATCTGATGACCTATCTGAAGAAATTCTTTGGATTTTGACTCTTTTAGCTCCATAGTAATATCACACAATAATTCATTAAGACTAAGAATTAGTAGCATGAAGGTATATTAGAAATACTTTGCGAGACAAACTAAGTTATCTACTTTTATCGAAAAATGCGAAATTATGATTTGGAGATAATAACGTTGGAATCCGCTGACACATCACCGTTGCTTGATTTACATGATTTTGTAACTACACTGCAAAGAGTTCAGAATTTTGAGGACCGTCATGAACGAGCACGGTTTCATTTGGCTTTAGGGGCGTTTGGGATAATTGCGCTTTTAGCTGGTTGGGTTGAACTTGTTTCCCACTATTTTTTGGATGTTGATCCCTCTCAAATTTTCTTTCTGCAGAGTTCTGATTATACTGAATATCCATGGTTAGTCTTGTCAACTTGGTTGATTCACATAGCACCTTTTGCTATTGTTTGGGTATTTTTACTCAGATATCAAACATTGTCAAATTGGAAAACATTCTATATTAGGGTTGGTATCCTATGGACGGTTACTATGGGATTAGCCTTCATTTTAAATGGTTTCAGGGCTTCTTCTAGTAATGAGGAAGTAGTGTATATATGGGCTGGAGCAGTAACTTTGGCAGCGTTCCTTACGCCCTTTATCCTCCCTGAAACACAAACCATCACAAATTTTCAGATTTATTTTTGGCCAATGTCCGCTATCTCGATAGTTTGGTGTTGTATCACCATTTTAATGGAAGAAGCAATTCGAATGGGTGTTTATGCCACATTAATGGGAGTTAGCTTATTAACTGTTTCTCTTGTACTCACTTGGATTGACCAGTATTCTTTTCGAGAACAATTTGACCAGTTTGAATGAATTCATGGCATCGTATTATTTTTATAGAAAACACATTCTTGTATAGATAACATTAGAGCTAACTCTGGGTATAGAAAACTAGAGGGGACATCAGAGAATTGAATTTAGAGGAAGAGGAATTAACTTTTAGGGAGTTTCTAACC
>JAEOTF010000545.1 GCA_016840025.1 Candidatus Hodarchaeota archaeon | reverse complement strand
TATATCGATGCTGGTGCCGAGGAGATCATATTTAGTGGTCCATCCACAATAGAATGGGCTGAGCAAGTAGAAGACAAGATTTTTTCAGCTTTCAGCTGAGATTTTTTTATTTTTCAAAATAAGTTCCTTGTAGTGTATCTTCGCATAATTAGAAAAAAGATCTAGAAAAATGAAAGGATTAATTTACGACATTCAGAGATTTGCCATCCATGATGGCCCAGGAATCAGGACTTTAGTCTACACGTTTGGATGCCCGCTAAAATGTTTATGGTGTTCAACACCTCAAACGCAGAAATCTTCTCCTGTGATACTCTATATTGAGTCTAATTGTGAGAAATGCCTACGTTGTGTTGATGAATGTCCAATAGAAGCGATTAAATTTTCCGATAAGGAAAAACTAGAAATTGACAGAAAGCTCTGTAATACTTGTGGTCAATGCGTAGATGTTTGTATTAACCAAGCTTTAAAGATTGCAGGAAAGCAAATAACGGTAGAGAAACTCTTTCAGGATATAATGAAGGATAACCCCTTTTACAGAAGGTCAGATGGAGGGGTCACGATTGGTGGTGGTGAAGCCACTATGCAACACGAATTTGTCACAGCCGTACTTAAGAAGTGTAAGGAAATGTACGTACACACTGCAATGGAAACGTGTGGATATGTAAAATGGGAAAATCTTGAGATGATTCTTGAGTATATTGATCTCCTCTATTTTGATATAAAACATATGGATTCACGCATACATAAAGAAATCACTGGAGTTCCAAATGAACTTATCTTAGAAAATGCAATAAGAGCCTCAAAAATGCGAACGATTATAATCCGCATTCCATTAATACCAGGGTTAAACGATTCTGAAGAAAATTTATTAAATACGGCAAAATTTGCTTCTGAATTAGGAGAAAATCTTTTGAGAATTGAACTTTTGCCTTATCATAAGTTTGGAACTGGCACTTATGAGCAACTTGGTAGAGAGTATAAACTCAAGGACATCGAGCCACCAAGCGAAGAAAATATGAACAAACTAAGGAAAATAATTGAATCCTGTGGTGTAAAGGTTCAAATAGGTGGATAGTACTCGCTAAAAAGATCCTTTTATATTTTTTCGACCCGACATAAAAGGGCTTTTGTGGAAACTGAGCCTGTTATTGGATCCTTTGGGCCATTATCAGTGATCTGGTTAATATTTAACTTTTCCCACCCATCATCTCTCCCATACCAGAACCCGTGAGGTGTGTGTACAACTTTTGGGTGTGTTTCCTCAAAATACTTAGCTCTAACTTCGACTTTACCTCTTGGTGTTACCAAATGAACCCATTCTCCGTTTTGGATTCCAAGGTTTTTACAAGTATCAGGATGTATGTCAAGTTCAGGATCCGGTGCGAGTTTCCTCAGAGACGGAATATTTCGAAGAGAGGAATGGTAATACGACAAGATTCTTCTCCCCGTCGTTAGTACAAGTGGATACTCCTTCCATAAATCAGGACTGTTAACGGGACTTTCTGGTGGCTCCCTATAAACTAGTTTTGGATTTAAACCCCATTCTTCAAAATACTTAGGACAGAGACCTACTTTCCCCGATGGAGTGTTAAACCGACCCCTTTTCTCATACATTTTATACCTCATGGGAAGAGAATACTTTCCGATTTTTTTAAACTCCTCAAAGGTCATCCCAATAGGTTCCAATCTATAATCAAGAGATTCTTCGACCGACTGCCAATAATCCTTCAGACCCACCCTCTTAGCGAGGTCCACTAAGATTTCTTTTTCGCAACGACATTCTGGAAAGGGTTCTACTGCTTTTACTTGGCAGAAGACATGGTTTTTCATACTTAAATCTTCAACATCGTCTCTTTCAGTCCAATGTGCTGCTGGAAGCACGATATCGGCCATTTGCGTAGTAGGTGTGTGGAAATAATCCACAGAAAATAGAAATTCAAGAGCATTTAACGCTTCTTTGACATGTTTAGAATTAGCGTATGCACACATTGGATTGTTAGCAAATAATCCAATAGCTTTAACTGGATACGGGTCCCCCTTGAGAATCGCATCCCATACTAATTCAGGAGTAACTGACATTCCTGTAAAACGTAACCCAGGAAATTTATCACGGCCTATTTTCTTCTTTGCTTGTTCTGGTGATAAGGCATTTTCATATTGATAATCGCCCCCATAACAACTCCGCGCTTTTGTTGGAGGAATATGACTAACGTTTCCGCCCTTTACATCCAGATTTCCTGTAATTGCGGCTAAAATAGTTACTAAACGTGATAAGTCGAATACATTTATTGATTGACAAGCACCACCTGGACCAGGACCGATAGCAGCAGGCTTAGTTGTGGCATAAGTTATAGCTGCCGCTTCTATCTCTTCAGGTGAAAGCCAAGTTAATTCGGCAACTCGGTCCAAAGGAAAGTCTAAGGCACATTCCTTTAATTGATCAAAACCTTCAGTCCATTTTTCTACGAAATCTTTATCGTATAGTTCATTTTCAATGATTACGTTAATGAAACAAAGAACCAAGGCTACATCAGTTCCAGGTCTAACGGCGAGCCAGTGATCTGCTTTTCGTGTATATGAATTACCCCTAGGATCAACGACAATAAGTTTAGCTCCCTCTTTTAAACCTTTTCTCAGGAAGTAATTATAAATACCAGGGTATGATTTTTCAGGATTATGAGCCCATAACAGGATGCATTTACTATTTCCATAGTCAGGATCGAGTATACCAAATCCAGCGGTGAGAGAGCTAGCGAGGGCGATAGGAGCGCCGCTCATGTGACCAGCTGACATGAAATTAGGGGTTCCAAATAGACTCATAAATCGGTATATCCAAGGCGGCATTCCTCTTGTTGTACCTTGACCAAATACAACCGATTCTGCTCCCCATTTCTCTCGCGTTTCAAGGAGTTTATTAGCTATAATATCGAGCGCCTCATCCCAAGATACATCCTTAAACTTTCCTTCTCCACGCTCCCCAACTCTTATCAAAGGTTTAGTAAGTCGTTCAGGATGGTATATAATATCCATACATGCCCTCCCTTTTGGACACATATAACCGTGACTTATAGGATGATCCTTGTCTCCTTTTACTCCGACTAATTTTCCGTCTTTTACTTCGAGGAGGACACCACAACGTGAGTGACATTCAAAGCAGATCGTTCTAACAGTTTTCGTGCTCATAGCTTACTCAATTTTAACAATTTTTGTATATTATGAATGTTTCTTTACTTAAAATCTTTCAAATCAGATGTATATTAATTATAGACTAAATGTGTTATGATAGAAAAAATAATAAAATATACAATATACATTTAAAAATTTTTAATCCCTAATTTATATAGTAGAAAATATTTTCTTCATTTCAAAAGAATCTAGAAGAGAAGTATCAAAAAATGGTGCAGATTGTAGAAAAAACAGAAAAAACGAAACCAGAATCCCTATTAAAAAGGGTTTTAACTGTACAACCAACTCCGAGAGTGCAGAGGCATAGGCAACGCTATATAGACCGCAAACTTGTATACTCAATTGAGAGAGATCGTATTGAAGTCAGAGTTATGAAGGAAACAGAAGGTGAGCCGATGATAACCCGCAAAGCGAAGCTCTTTCAAGCCATAGTTAGGGAGTTACCCATCGACATCTTTCCGGATGAGCTTTTAGTAGGTTGGTATGATCCTATACCAAACAACTGCCCACTTCCTGTGAAAAGTGACCCTAATCTAGAAAATTATCTCGATACTATTAGTAGTCGAGAACGCAATCCAATTTTAATTACCGCAGAACAGATGCGAGAATTAAAAGAGGAAATTATTCCCTATTGGAAAGGGCAAGGCAATTGGGAAAGAACACGCCAAAATCCTGCTCATTACGATCCAGTTCCTGAGGGATTTACTCCCGAAAGGTGGTATAATCTGAGTAGAACGATGGCATATTGGCATATTGGTCACTTCATTCCTAATAATGAAAAAGTGTTGAAAAAGGGATTTTTGGGAATAAAGAAGGATGCTGAGGAAAGACTGGGAAGGATCGATAGAACCAATCCTGAAGAGGTTAAAAAGATTCCCTTCCTTGAAGGTGTGATTATGGTTATGGAAGCCGTAGCTTCCATCG
>JAEOTF010000057.1 GCA_016840025.1 Candidatus Hodarchaeota archaeon | reverse complement strand
TTCTCGCTCTCCAGTTTGCTCATATATGTTCTATCTATACCCGCTTTTTCTGCTAGTTGTTCTTGTGTGATGTTGTTGATTATTCTATTTCTTCGAAGAATTTTTCCAAATTCTGTCCTCATAATAAGACCTCCTTATTCTAAGATATTCTAAAATGATACCGATGTCAAGTGCTATATATAGCAAGTTGATATATACCTTACTTGTTTTATGCGCGAAAAAATGGTATAATAAAAGTAGAGGAAACAAGTTTCCATAAAGGAGAAAAAAATGATTAAAACTGATTTAAACAGCAAGGTTGGCAGGAAAATGAGTGCAGTGAAACAAGGAGTAAAACACTCATTAGCCTTTTCTATCGAGTGATAAGGAATTCAAGTATTATCGTAAAAATCCTTTAGGAGGAATAATGATTAAATGTCTTAATGAAGAAAAGGAAAATTTATCAATCTCAATTATTCATGCTATGAATTTTTTATCTTTTTTATTCAGCAGATATAAATTCGGTGGATTAGTTGAGGTAAGGTGCCTGAACGGGGGGGAAAGACCAGTATCCATTTTCAAAAGCTGCGAAGATATAATTAAAGAAAAAGAAATTAGAGAAGTTCTCGAGTTGAATGAAAGGGGATACAACATCTATTTTGGAGCAAATCCCAGGCCCTCTTCAAAAAAGAAAAAACAAGCAGATATTAAAGATATTGTTTGCTTATGGCTGGACGTAGACGGCAAGAATTTTGGCGGAGGCCAAGAACAGGCGTTTGATCACATAATGAATTTCCCAATTGGTCCCAATATCATTGTCGATTCTGGCAACGGATATCATATTTATTGGATTCTTCAAGAGCCTATTATTAATAGTACAGGGGAAGAACGAACCCAAATTAAGCAGATACTCAACGGCCTGTCTATTGCCCTAAGGGCTGATAGGCAAACTGCCAATTTCGACAGGATTATGCGTCTCCCAGGAACATTGAATTTAAAAGATCCAAAGAATCCAAAAAAATGTCAACTCGACCTGATATTTCCTCATTGGTTTTTCTCACTAAAGGATTTTGATGAATACAGAGACTACCAGTTTGTTGGTCCTGAAATGGATATAAAGGATACCTTAGAATTTGGGAATAAGGGGTTGATAGTATCTGATGCTAACCCAGAAGATGCAATTAATGATGTAAAAAAGATCAAAACAAGCTCAAAAATTAAAGGGATGATAATTAAAGGTGAATTGCAAAAGGGAAGCATGAGAGATAAGACTCGGTCCGGGAGAGATCAGAGTATCATAACTAATCTAGTGGCTGCTGATTATAATTATCAAACCATAAAAAGTATCTTTTTTAATCCTTATCTTGGATGTTCAAACAGAATGTTAGAGAGAGGAGAAAGACAGCTAAAATATGAAGTGGTGAAAGCTCTTAAATTTTTATCTATGGAGCAGAATTATTCAACACCTCAAGTTGAGGCAATTTCAGCAATTAAAGATATTGGTTTGAAACAAGAAGAAGAACAGAAAAGGATATCACAATATATAGTGAAAGATCTTTTTGAGGGAGAAGTATGTTCAGGGTTTGCTTACAAAGATGAAAAAAGAAATATTAAATACTATTTCGATAAAAGCCAAAAGCTTCTAATGGATATTGAACATGAGGACTTTCGCTACTTTTTAAAAGACCGTTGCGAACTTCCCGAGAAAGATTTCCAGGAAGTTCTTGCGTCAATAAATACTCATATTTGGAGATCCGGGGAAGAAATTGAGGCTCATAATTTTGCTTATTTTGATGACAATAAAAAGATTTTGTATGTAAGCAACCATGATAACCAAATATATAGATTAGATGGAGATAACATTGAGTTGGTTGATAATGGAACAGACGGAGTCATTTTCGAATTTAGACCCGATTATTTTCCAATTCAAGTTGATGTAGGCAAGCTTAAAGAATGCAACTATTTTGATGGAGGTTTTAACTGGAATAAATTTATTGAAGGTGAAAGCTTCATATACAGATATCTTATATCAAGAGCCAATTTTGCTGTAGAGGAAAAGCATAATCTGTCAGCAGAAGAGCAAAAGTATTTACTGACTCTTTATTTCTATTCTTTGCCTTTTGAATCGATTCTAAGAGAAAAACCAATCATCTGTTTTGAAGGAGTAAAGTCAAGTGGGAAGTCTTTTATGGGAGAATCTATTGGAAAAATACTATTTGGAGATTGTTTTGAATGCAGTTATTTATCTGAAAACCAAAGAGATCTTGAAGTCGCATTATCCTCAAATTATTATCTCGTCTTTGATAATCTTGATTCAGGGATTCGAGGATCATATTTAAATGATCTCTGTATCGCTGCGACTGGGGGAGTTGTGAAGTCTCGAAAACTCTATACAGATAGAGATGAAGTAACAACTAAGCCAAGAATTTTTATTGTTGTCACAACAAGGGATCCCAAATTTAAGAGAGATGACTTTGTTGATCGCCTCCTGCTATTTAACACTGAAAAAGTGAAGAATCCTAAAAGTAGAAACTTTTTATTGAATGAACTGAAAATGAATAGAAATAACGTTTTGGCTGAATATCTAATCAATCTTAACTCAATAATCAAACTGTTAAAACAGAAATCAGGATGGAACATCCCCTGTGTTCTTAGGATTGCTGATTGGGAATTATTTGGTAGAAAGATTCACTCTAAGGAATCTGCTAAAGATTTCGTC
>JAEOTF010000389.1 GCA_016840025.1 Candidatus Hodarchaeota archaeon | reverse complement strand
TGAAATATTCCTCAATTAGAAGGGCAAAGTCCTCATCCATCCGTTTCCATTGTTCTTCATATATTCCCACTGCGAAAGGCATTAATCCAAACCGCCGACCAGTGGATGTGTTATACACGGTAATTTGACCTTTGTCATGCATTGTTTCAAGTTTCTCTTTTAGTCCTTCTATAGAAATTTTCAACCGTTCTGCGAGTTCTTCAACGGTTTCTCCCCTTAATTTCATCTTACTCGTAAGTTCTGCTTCTTCTTCGGTGAAAATCCATTGTAATACTCGGAGATAAGTATCATCTGATGTTTTAGCATATCCGTTTGGAATTTTTTCAAGCGTTTCGGCTAGTTCCTCGTACGCTTTTGGTATGGGAGTTACTGCTTCCGTCATTTCTATTCCATTCCTATACTCACACTAAAATATTGATATTGATTTTATATGTTTTTAATAACTATTTTGAGGACCTTCTTTTCTTAACTTTCATACTTGTAATGAGAAGACACATCGCAGTAAAAGAAAATGCTAGACTAGGATTCGGAGTAATAACCGCTGTAGTAATTGGGGTGGTGCTTGTGGTGGAAAAAGTTGAGATAAGAGAAGAATCGGTTGTTGTAGTTGTAGATTCAGAAGTTATAGGAGGTTTAGTAATCTCGTACTCTGAACTAGAGTCACTTACTATAAGATATCCACCACTAATTAATCCCATGATATCAAGTATGTGTTCCCAACGTGTTTTATTAATTCCTCTTAACACGAAATAAGCATTTTTGATTTCAGATGTATAATCCATGGGGCTAATAGCTACTCCATTTTTAACAATACCTAACTCCTCATGTCCTGGTGTCCAAGTTCCTTCCATTTTCGCTTGAATGGAGGTGAAAACAGCTATTTCAAAATTCTTAATCATAGAACAGAGAATTTTGCCAGGATATATATAATCTTGATCTGTGTCGACTCCAATTGCGTATACTCCTTCTGTTTCATCTGCTACCTGTAATACTCCCATCCCTGTACCACCTGCGGCTGCAAAAATAATATCATTACCAGCAGAATACATGGTTTGAGCTGTAGCTTTTCCGCCATCGTGATCACCCCATGGATTCGTGGGATCAGGAGAATAAACTGATGTAACTATAATATCATTGTTTATATAACTAGCCCCTTGCTCATAGCCATATTTAAATTTGTTAACATAAGAAATGTCCAAAGCACCCAAAAAACCAATTTTATTAGTCTGTGTAACCATACCAGCCATAGAACCTACTAAAAACGATCCTTCATGTTCTTTGAAAGTGAATGATTTGACATTTGGTTTTTGAAGAACATCATCAATTAATACCCAGTCTTGATCAGGATAATCATACGCTGAATAATTTAGCGCGGAAGTTTGGAGAAAACCCACGCAGATTATTAACTCATAATCATTCATTGAAGCAAAATCATTTTGATAGGTTGCAAAATCAGCAAGATAGACAGGCTCGACATAGTCGACATTAATGGAATCACCATATTCTGCTTCAGCAAGTTCTAATCCTCTGAACGCAGCATCATTAAAATGTTTATCACCCAGACCTCCTGTAGCAAAGACTATTGCAAATTTTGTTGCTTGAGTAGACCCTGGATAAGCGATTAACTGAACATTTGGTGCTATTCCTATAACAATAAGCGTAATGATTAATAAATGAGTAAAGAACTTCATGGTTCAACCTTCTTATCATTTAGAATTATTCTTTGATAAAAATTGATTTCCAAATTAAAGATATATTTTGAAATCTATGTTTAAAAAAATTATGATAAATCGAGTTTTTTCCATGTATTAAAGATCTGTTCTATATTCTAATGTATTCAAGATAGATTAAGCTCTGTTTCAATACTATAATGATCTGGGAGTAAAAATACATCTCGGAAGATCTTTTCAATAATTAAACTTCCTTGCTCGGGAGTAGCTTGCCCCTGGAAGGCTTGATCCATTTCTTCAAAAAGTACAAAAATCTTCTTTAGATTTATGACTTCATTTTTGTCTAATGAAGCCTTAGGTAAATCAATAATAATCAATCTATCTCCATTCCCCCCTACAGCTTGAATAAATCTATTTGAAGTAATATCACTAAAAATAACGAAATTATTAGATCCTCCCTCATAAATAAGAGAGTCTAGATACATTTTGAATATCTTTTTTCGTTCTTTCTTTCGCATAAATTAACCCAGCAAGATAAAATTCATAATTTCGATCTTTTTCCCAGTTAATAAAATTAAAAGCATTCTTAAATTGAAATGTATTTGATTTATTTTGAAGAATTAGTGGAGTCTTAACC
>JAEOTF010000388.1 GCA_016840025.1 Candidatus Hodarchaeota archaeon | reverse complement strand
GTGTCATTGATAGGTCGTATGCCTGCAAATGCACTTGTATTATAGAATTGGAAAGAAAAGGGGTCTACAGCTGCATTAAGGTAGGTGGAGCGATTTTCTGGGAGTCCCAGAACCAGTAAACCTCCTCCTCTATCTAAAAATCTTTGAATAAGCGCTAATTCATTTTCATCGGTAGTGTTGCTAAATGGTTCCCTTGACGCAATTAAAACTAGGATCGAGGCTTCTTCTAGCTTATCTCTAAAATCTGCGAATTCTGTCGCATTTTTGACTTGAAAATTTAACTCCTCTTCAATAACTCGGGTTAAATTGGTAAGATGAGTTGCATTAAGATAAGGATCATGTGCAAAGTCAAATAATACAACGATGTTATTTGGATTACTTGGTGGCCCCACTGTTTCACTTTTTACGGATTTTAAATCCGCATTAACACTAGAGAGGGGCAAAGTAAGGCAACTAAAGATGATAAGTGCAAATAAAACCCATAGCTTGTAAGTAGTCTTCAATTAAGCCACCTTTGTTAATTCGATGATTCTTGTCTGAGATAGAGTCCTTTTACTTTCACAGGATTCACTGATAGGGGACAAAAAGCCCAAAAGGGGAAGTCACTTTATGATTTTTTAAATTGAGTCTCTTTACATAGAGAGTCTAAATAGAGAAAGGGTCAAAAAAATGAGAATTGTCATGCTTTCCGGGGGAACAGGCACCCCAAAACTGATTGAAGGACTTCTTCACATCAATGAACAGTTTGTAGTGATTGCAAATACCGCAGATGATTGGAATTTCTACGGTCTTTATGTAAGTCCAGATGTTGATTCCGTACTCTTCACACTGGCTGGAATTATCGACCCTGATAAGTTTTGGGGGATAAAAGGGGATACCAATTTTCTTGTAGAGGGACTAACCAAATTCCTTGGAGAAAAGGTATGGTTTAATCTAGGTGATGCAGACGCTGCAATTTCGCTTTTTCGTACCTTTCTCCTTAAACAAGGCTTCGAACTCTCGGAAACAATTCACGAAATAGCTCAAAGGCTGAAAATCAGCCAAAAAGTATTTCCCATGGCTGAAGATCCTGTATCGACCGTCATTTTAACTGAGAATGGCTCAATGCATCTTGAAGAATTTTGGGTACGAGAAAAAGGCAAACCCAAGGTCAAAGACATAAAAATTCAGGGATTAGAGGGCGCTAGGGTTCCTAAAGAAGTGATAGAGGTAATAATGGAAGCTGATCGGGTTATAATAGGCCCTAGTAATCCTGTCTCTAGCATAGGCCCTATTATTGCATTAAATCCAATAAGAGACGCTCTACGGAATACATCCGCATATAGACTTGCTGTTTCTCCCTTTATCGGCATTTCTCCAATTTCGGGTCCTGCCGGTATCTTTATGAATGCATTGGGTAAGGAAGCCTCGTTTTATGGAACAATGGAACTATATTATGACATTATAGATGTTATGGTGATTGATAATAAAGATGAAACAATTATGAAAGACTTTAATTACAATATAGATATTTTCTCAACTAATATTATTATGAAATCTTTATCTGATAAAATACAGCTTGCTCGGGAAGTTATAAAGCATGCTCCATCAAATAAAACTTAGAAATCCCGCCATCCTTGCAGCAATGGCAGGAAAAACTGATGGTAGTTTTGCACAACGCGTAGCTCAACTGGGTGCTGGTGGAGTAACAATTGGTGGTTTTAATATTGACAAAAATACATGGATGGCGGCTCAAAAGGTTGTAAAAACAGGACGGGAAGAATTTATTATCCCCCCTGACAAAATTAATGAATATATTCTATTCCAACTCGGATTAATTGAGGAACCTTGCCCAGTTTTTGTGAATATCCGAATAACAGAGACAGATGCACTCTCAAAGCTATGTCAGCTCATTTGTAAAAATGAGCATAAAACTTCAATTGTTTTGGAAGTTAATGTCCATTGTCGGCAAGCTGCACTGGTGAAAGTGGGTGCAGGAGAAGGCATGTTAAGAAATCTAGCATTACTCAAAGAAGTAATATTAATTCCACAAGATTATGACATCCCAGTATCAGTAAAATTGAGAGCTAGTTCAACAGATTTGTCTATGATGATAGAGCAATTGCATGAATGGGGCACTAGTTTCCTTCATATCGACTCATATATCCCTGGTTGTGCAGGCCCCGATCTTAAGACATTAAATACGATCTCTAACAGCTCTCGGATAAGAATAATTGCAAATAATTCCATTTGGGATATAGAAACCGCTAAAACTGTATTAAAAATGGGTTGTTATGCTTTTTCACTAGCAAGACCCGTACAAAACAATCCTCAGATCGTAGGAAAGCTTGGGTCTTACTTTGCTTCTAAAAGGTGAAACCACCCCGCTCTAAAGAGCCGGGCTTCCCATCGGCACCCTAGGGTGCGGGATGAGAATTTGCACTGCGAGTCCGCCGAACCGTGCCCAGTAACTGGACAAGGAAACTTTCGTTTTACCTTGGGCTGTGTGTCGCAGCAAACCCTTCCATTGCTGAAAAAAAAGTTCCTCGTTCACAGAGGGTTCATGACATAGGCCTTCATACCGGTCTTTTTCGAGATAGAACCGCGCCATGATATTGATGCTGGCAGCTAGGTCTCGATCGGCTTGAAAACCACAATGCACACATTCAACAAATCGTTCATCTAAGGTATGAGGTTCTACCGTTCCACAACATGGGCAGACCTGGGTACTATAAGCTTCATCAACGAGTATTACTTTTTTACCTTTCCTTTGGGCTTTATAGGTTACTAGTTCGATAAAGCGGCTTATAGAGCCCGTGTTCTGCAGCGCATAATGGAGGGTGCGGGTGGCTTTGTTCCCGCCGGACCTCTGATGCTGAGCCATCCGTTTCACCTCAGGCTTCCCGAAAATCAACGTGTTGGCTTTGATATTTTTCACAATTTTGTTACTCACCCAGTGTTGAAAGTCTTTGATCTGATTGCTCGATTTTCGCTGCATTCGTCTCAATTTCCGGTGGTATTTACGCCAACGCCAGCTGTTCTTTTTACACCGGTCTCGTTTGGCCTGCACTTCGGCTAGCTGGGGTTTCCAGTACTTGTCCGGGCGGCGATTCGGTATCAACAACGTCTTGCCCTGGGAGTTCACGGCCGCCACAATCTGGTCAACCCCTGGATCAAAGGCTTGATACAACCCATTATCGACATAGGGAAGTACTTCGACCTCACATATAAAGGAGACCCACCATTCTTTCGTGGTAGGGGTGTGATAGCGGTCTACCTGTTTGATTCGTCCTTGAGGAAGGTACACCAACGAAAATGCTAATTTTATCTTTGAGGGATGTTTGTGAGACAGGGTCAAGGTTTTTTGGGTGACTTGGAAGCCACTCTGGTTGTATTTCAAGGTAAAAAAGTGTTTTTTCCCCTTGAACTGAGGTGGGCGGGCTGCTGAATCGCCCTGCCTCTTAAGTGCTAGATAGGATTTGTGATTGGCATCTAAGGTTCGTAAGACCAGTTGCAGGACTTTGGAATAGACCCACTGGTATTTAGGGTACGTTTTCTTCAGAGTGGGAAGTTAATTTTGCTGGTCCACATAACTCAGATACTTCCGTTGGGTGGGTGGGAGATTTTGTTGTGTAGCCCCAGTTAACTCGACGATCTTGGAGCGCAAAATTATACAATAACCTACACCGCTCAGCTAAGTCCCACAACACCTGTTCATGAGCAGGAGTGGGCTCAATCCGCGTTTTGTAGGTGAGTAACATAGCAAAGAGGGTGAGTTCCTTCTTTATAAACCTTTGACCCCCCCTGTTCCAAGTGAAGCACGGGTAATTCATCCCTCTTAAAGGAAAGGGACTTCTTGCCGCATCTTTTAAAATTGAATAGACCATTTTTTGTTATTCTTCAACATTTTGAAAAATTATTAATTAATCAGATGAACCAAGCTGATACGCTCAATCCAAAATAGAGGAGCTTACTTATGAAGTTTTTAGAAGCCGAAAAAATTGTGGAAACGCACAAAGTTGATTGTTGGTTGGTAACGACGGCAGAAACCCGTGATCCCAACTCAAATATCTTAATGTCTTTACGGATTCCAGGGAGACACTTTATAGTCATAACTCCACCTGAACAAACAAATTATGTACTCACGGGGGCAATGGAACGACCGATGGCTGAGAAAAACCTTAGAGATGTTGCAAAAATTGATGGCTATCGCGATAATGAAGAAATGGAAGAAAAATTCCTTAAAATTTTGAGTAATATGCAGAGCATTGCCCTTAACTATAATGATGAAACCCTTAGAGGTGTTCATGGACTAACATATTCTGATTACTTGTGGGTATCCAAACTTCTCCCTAATGCCAAATTTCATTCTGCTGCGAAATTTATTTATGAATTACGCTCGGTAAAAAACGAAGAGGAGATTAAAAATCATCGAGCCGCTGCTAAAGCCACTATGGCAGGACTTGAACTTATTCCCAATATAGTTAAACCTAACATGACGGAACTAGAGGTTGCTGCTGAATTAGAGTATCGTTTACGCCGTGAAGCTGATGGAGGAATGGCTTTTGATACAATTGTAGGGGTTGCTGAGAATTCAGCTGATCCTCATCATAATACAGGAAATAAGAAAGTTCAAACTGGTGCTCCTCTATTGATTGATGTAGGTATTCGAAAAGGCGGTTCCGTTTCTGATCTGACATGGACATTCTTTGTAGGTAAGCCTTCCGAAGAGTTCTTGGCGGTATATCAGGCAGTATCTGAAGCTAAAGAAATTGGAATCAAAGCATTAAAGGCTGGTATCTCCTGCAAAAACGTGGCATGCGAAGTAATTGAGTATTTCCGCGAAACTGGTTATGATCCTGATGAACTCTTCACCCATGGGTTGGGGCATCCTATTGGTTTTGAATGCCATGACATTGGTCCAAGCTTATCTAAAAACAGCCCAGATGACATGGTAACCTTAGAAAATGCTGTTATAACAGTAGAACCCGGTTTATATTGGAAAGGAAAGTGGGGGGTTCGATTAGAAGACAATGTCGTTATCCGAAAAACCCAAGCTGAACGTTTATGTTCAACACCTAAAGAACCACTTGTCATTTAGATTGATATAGCCTTCTTTGGGCTTTTTTACCTTTTCTTCTTATCTTAAATAGTAGGGGGGGCAGGAAATTACAATCATGATAGCATTAAATAGGTAGTGCTCGATGTCTATTTCTTCAGATATAGAAAAACTGGACTATTTGAAGGAACTAGAGAACTGCCACCTCTGTGAATGGCGTTGCGGAGTGGATCGTTTAGCAGGTGAAAGAGGAACTTGTGGGATGACCTTACCAGTGGTTGCCTCTTGCCAACTCCATCCTAGTCCCCCCCAATCCTATACCATTTTTACAGCTGGTTGTAATTTCAAATGTCTCCATTGCCAAAATTGGGAAATTGCTCATGCTTATACTCATTCGAAAGTTAAGGCGAGTTTTCAGGGATTTATTGATCCCAAACGGTTAGCTACCACCAGCGTATCACAATTAAAATCTCAAGCAGCCTCTTGGATCAAAGCTGATAGAATCTTTTTTTCAGGAGGCGAGCCTACTATTCATCTTCCATATATTGAGCAACTAATCGACCATGCTTCACTTATGGAATCTGGCATACGAGTGAATTTTGATACGAATGGTTTTTTGACTTCTGATAGTTTTAAGCGTGTTCTCAAGTTTACAACTTCTATTACTTATGACCTTAAGGCTTATTCTTCTGAAGTTCACAGAAGTCTGACTGGAGCTGATAATGAACCAATCTTACGTAATGCTGAAGCTCTTGTCAAGACCGCTCCCGAAAAGCTTTGGGAATTTCGAATTGTAACTATCCCTGAGATTGTTGAACACAAAGAAATTCAAGGACTCTGTGAATTTATAGCCGATTTATCACCCGATCTTCCAGTTTCTTTCCTTGCTTTTCGTCCTAATTTTGTGTTAGATGCATTCTCAGGGGCATCATCGAGATTTATAGAAGAAATGGTTGAGATTGCTCATAAATGTGGTCTAGAAAAAGTGACTGGAGTAGGTTTTCCTGACATTTCGGGTATTTTACCCACAATTGTTAATACATTTCCTTATAGCGATAAATACTCCCAAAAAGAAGCTAGATTAGCTGGGGAAGCCGCGTTTAATGTTGGTTGTAAAACTCATCCACGTCATTGTGGAAAATGCATAAAGAAATTTTCTTGTCCTCTTAGAAATTATATACCAGCACGCGTGACTTAAGAATTGACTTGAAGATAAGCTTCTTTTTGGGTCGTTTTTATAAAAATACAAATCTTTGTAGGTGAAGTATCGGTCATTCAAGATCTTCTAGAATTGGTTCATCTTCTATGAACTTGCATGGGAGACCAGTGTTTTTGAAATAATCACACATCGCCATACAGGCAAACTTCTCTGTTGAATAGTGTGTAGCGCCAATGATATTGATCCGTTTTTCCTTGGCAAATTCGTGTGTCTTTTTAGAATAATCATTCAGAGCAGATATCCCAGTGATAAACACATTTACTCCCTCTTCAGCAATTTCTTTGAGAACCTCAATCTCATTACCTCCGCCTGCTACTAATGCAACTTTTCTATCCTTGATTTCATCAGTTCCATATTGCCATAATTTTATTTTATGGTCAACAACTTTAGAAACTTTTCTTGATAATTCTTGAACAGTTTTAAATTCAGTTCTCCCAAATATTCCCACGAGAACTCCATAATATTCGAAAAATTCCTTCTCTAGAGCTATTCCAATAGCTTTCGTCAAATTTGTTGTGGTTGAATACTCTCCATTTTTGTCTAGCGGAGAATGGAGCGTATAAATGGAAATTTGTCTTTGCTTGAATTTCTCCAGTAATACTGGATTCATGTCTAAGAAGACTCTAGGAGTGTTTCGAATATCCCATACCAAAGGATGATGAGTAAACAGTAAAACGTTCTTTTTATTAGATTTCAAAACTTCTTTCAAAACTCTGTCACTAGGGAAAACAGAAGTATATACAAAAGATATTTCCGAAGTATTATCAACCAATAATCCCATGTGCCTTTGTTTAAAGTTCTCACTAATGTATTCATTAAAATCCATAATCCAATTATCTTTACAATTGTCCAAATCAAAATCCTGATCTAACTGCTCATATAATCTTCTTGCTTTCATGCTTGATTATCTCCTTAGAGGGACTAAAGGAAATTCATTATAAGCTGATACTGGCTTACCACTAGTTAAAAAATCGAGGCAGTATTGAACTCAATTTTCCTCTTTAAAATTCTATCCTCGTTTTATTTCATTTTTCAGATATTTTGAAAATTCCGTTTCCAATTCTTGGAGTCGTTGAGAATTATCGGCTTCGATCGTTAAACGAATCATCGGTGAGGTATTAGAAGCACGCATGAGAATCCAACCGTCTTCAAAGGCTACTCGAATCCCATCTATTGTATTAACTTCATATTTCTGTTCTAATTGCGTTGTTAGTTTCTCAATTACAGTGAACTTTGTTGCATCCGCACAATCAAAACCTAGGCGCTTTCGTTCAAATTTAGGAATAATCTTTCTCAGTTCACTTAATGGATCTGATAATTGTGAAAGAACTTCACCCATCTTCAAAGGTATCAACATAGCGTCATCAAACAGGAAATATTCTGGAAATACCATATGTCCACTACTTTCTACCCCGAGGATTACATCTCCTCGTTCTCTGGCTTCTAGTGTCAAGAAAGTATGCCCTACTGGAATTCGTGGAATAGTTGCTCGATCTCCTAACACTTTTTCAAGAGCTAAAGAGCATTCTACATTTCCTAGAACTGTTCCTCGTTTATCTTGAAGCATTTGATTCCCCATGATTATAGCAGAATCCTCAGGGGATAATGGCTTTCCTTGATTATCGACAATGAGTGCGCGATCTGCATCTCCATCAAAGGCAACACCAAAATCTGCTTTTTCTTTTCTAACAGTATCACATAACACGGTTACATTTTTTGCTTCGGGTTCAGCTGGTCGATTCGGGAAAGAATGATCTATTTCCGCAAAAAGTGGAAAAACATCAAATCCTATTGCTTTCATTAGATCTGGCGCGATCAGACCTGCGGCTGCATTCCCACAGTCTACAACCACCTTAATTTGTCGTTCTAAATGGAATTTTCCTCTCAAATGCTCAATGTAATCATCTCGCAGCGAAGTTGAATCAAGAGCACCCACTTCATTCCACTCCGCGCGGTGATACTCACCTTTCAGAAAGACATCCCGAATTGCCATATTGTCAGATTCACTAAAACCTACCCCATCTCCATAATAGAATTTTACACCATTCCATTCTGAAGGTAGATGAGATGCAGTAACAAATCCTATAGCATTCTTCTTTAGTTTCCAACCAGAAAAAAGACACACACCAAATGGTACAATTCCAACATAAGTTACATCCACACCCGCTGAAAGTAAACCACTTATCAAGGCTTGAGTCAAAGGAATGCTGGAATGCCGGATATCTCCACCAACTACCATTTGGAGGTCCTCACTAGGGTAAAGCGCATTTAAATGTGAAGCAGCCGCCATTCCAATTTCTGTTGCTGTTTCGGGAGTTAAATCCTTATTAAAGATCCCGCGAATATCATAAGCACGAAAAATATTTGCCAGATCATTTTTATCCATTATTTAAAGCCTCAAAACTCTTTGGTCCTATGTTAATGAAATTTTTTTTCTCTATCATTTTTTTAAATTGTTAGTCAATTATGCTGATGCGGTTACAACAGGTGTCCAAAAATGCCTAAGTTCGAAGAGGTACTCTATAACCGTCAATCGATCCGAAAATACTCACAACAACCTGTAGAACAGGACAAACTTGATCGAATAATTGACGCAGCTATTGCAGCTCCTACTGCAGCGAATAAACAGCCTTGGCTTCTTTGTATTATAAAAAAACCTAGAAAACAATTAAAAGGAATCCTTAAGCAAAAATGGGCTTTGGACGCCCCAATAGTCGTTGTGGTCTTTGGAAATAAAGAAATGGCTTGGGAAAGATCATGGGACTCGCTTTCTTTCCACATGGTTGATGCTACAATAGTTATGGATCATCTCATTTTAGCAGCCACAAATGAAGGGTTAGGAACCTGTTGGATAGCAGCTAATGATCCAGCAGCTATAAGGAAAGCATGTGAAGTAGAACCAAACTTCGAATTTCTAGCTTTAACACCAATTGGTTATCCTGCAGAAAAACCATCTAAGAAAGGTCGTAAGAGTAAAGAAGTACTTATTAAAGAATTATAGGTGAAAAATCACTATTTTATTTAAGAGACGTAGCTGTGAGGCTAACAATAATTGCAATCTGAATTCGATGTAGTAATTGTAGGAGCAGGCCCTGCTGGGATTCTAGCAGCAATGGAAATCATTAAAGAATCAAAAAGAGCAGGAAAAACACTTCATGTTGCTATGATTGAACGCGGAAACCACATAGGGCAACGAAGCTGCCCTTCACAAGTAAAAGGCGGTTCTTGTCGAAAGTGTAATCCTTGTCGAGTCATGTGTGGCTGGGGTGGGTCTGGTGCGATGTCCGATGGAAAATTAACCTTAAGTCCAGATATGGGAGGATGGCTCTCTGACTATATACCACGAGATGAATTAATCCGCCTTATTGATGAAGTAGATCAACACTTTCTTTCCTTTGGGGCTCCTAAAGATCGTCTTTTTGAGCCAGCGGGTGATAAAGTGCTGGAGTACAAACGTAAGGCACTCGTAGCCGGGTTAGAAATGCTAATTTATCCCGTGCGACATATTGGAACGGAAAACACGGGACCGATATTAGCTCGAATGTATGAGTGGCTGATTAAGAAAGGTGTTACGATACTAGTTAAAACTACTGTAAATCAGATTTTTGTTGAGAATAAGACAGCTAAAGGTGTTATCACGGAAAAAGGAGACTTAATTAAAGCAAAAATTGTTGTAATCGCTTCAGGACGAGAAGGAGCAAATTGGCTCCGCCTTGAGGGACAGCGTCTAAACATGAGTTTAGAAGAAGGACCAGTTGATGTAGGTGTCCGTGTTGAGGTACCTGCTGAACTTAGTGCTCCTTTAACAGACTTACTATATGATTTGAAATGCCATTTTCATTCACCCTCATTTGATCAAACCGTACGAACATTTTGCGTTTGCCCGAACGGTGAAGTAGTTCTCGAGTGTTATGAAGATGTAATAACAGTGAACGGCCATAGTTGCGCGGATGAAGCTCAACAGACCACTAATACTAATTTTGCACTTCTTGTAACATCTCAATTCACCGAACCTTTTAAGGAGCCGATCAGTTACGGTAAATATATCGCTGGACTCGCTAATCTACTTGCTGATCAAAGCGTTATCGTTCAACGATTAAGTGACTTGAAAAAAGGGCGCCGATCAACAGAAAAACGCCTGAAACGCCATGGCATCACCCCCACGTTGAAATCTGCAATACCCGGCGATTTATCTTTTGTTTTGCCTCATCGTCACTTGCTTAGTATCTTAGAAATGTTAGATGCATTAAATAGCTTAATTCCCGGTGTTAATGGGCCACATACACTAATATATGGTGTTGAAGCCAAATTCTATTCATCTCGGTTGAAACTAGACCCCTCGTCATTTGAAACAAATGATATCAATAATATGTTTGCTATTGGTGACGGCGCAGGAATAACTCGTTCCCTCGTTCAAGCTGGAGTTAGTGGAATTGTTGCAGGTCGTAAAATTGTGGAACGATTAACAAAAAACTAATGTCAACAACTTAACAAATCCTAGCAGCTCGCAGCTGACTTCAGACTTAACAACTTAATGTTCAATCCCTTTTCTCGCTTGAACACCTTCTGTAAAGGGATGCTTTATATTCAATATTTCTGAAACGAGATCTGCTCTCTTTACAATCTCGGGATGTGCGTATCTTCCTGTGATTATTAATTCTACATTCTTTGAACGGGTTTCTATAAATTCTAAGACCTGTTCTAGAGATATTAACTTAAAATCAAGCGCTACATTTAATTCATCTAGAATCACTATATCATAGTTTTCTCCTTGTAGAATCTCCTGTGCATGTGCCAGTGCATCTCGAGCAAGCTTTATATCGATCTCTTCGGGTTTCTCTGTGTCTACAAATTCAGCACGTCCAAATTGAATAATCGTAAAATTCTCTATTTTTTTAACGGTTTCTAGCTCCCCATAGTTGATTTGTCCTTTCATGAACTGTATCATATACACCTTGAAACCATGTCCTGCTGCACGCATAGCTAGACCTAATGCAGCGGTAGTTTTCCCCTTACCATCGCCTGTATAGATTTGTAACAAACCAAATTCATTGGACACTTTTATTTTCCTCAATATTCTGCTTTCTATAGTTGAGTTAAAAAATCTCCTTAAAAGGTTTGAAGAACAAAGCAGAATGACCATTCTGGAAAGTGAATAAAAAGTTGGTGAGTTCTGAATACCTTAAAGTTGATGCAGAAATCACTGATTTAGGCTTAATTGTCTATTATCAAAACAAGGGGTATAAAATCTAGTATCCTGAGAGGATATGGGCAAGGGTTCCCCCTATGGTTAAAAAAGCTCTCCAAGACAATCTCCTCTTGCTGCCACTTTATATTTTTTATCGAATATTAGTCAACAATTAAGGGATTAGTCGCGAATCATTTATATAATAATAACCGCTGAACTATAGGAGACTATCATCTGTTGTAGAGGTTACTGAGAGGTTTTAAACATGAATAAACTTACTATTCTTTCGCTTAATAAGATAAACTTAAGATTATTGTCCATTTTTCTTCTTTGTTTTAGCGTAATCCTCTGTACACCAAATAATCTCTATTCTGCAGGAATTCCCTCTGAGGATATTGTTATTGCTTCTGTATCATCTACTAGCAGTTTAAAAACGATTGTAGGAAATGGACAAAGAGCAGGTCAATCATTTCTTTCAACGGCCGATTATAGTCTGACCAAGGTTTCGATCAAGGGTATGACGACTGAAAGCACAACTAATATTACTGTTCAAATACGGACAAATGATACAGGAGTACCAAGTGATACTGTTCTTGGTAGTACGAACGTTTCTGTAGAAGTAAATAATGCTTGGTATGATGCAGTTTTCAACCCTACACTATCCTTAGAAACTGATAAAACTTATTGGATTACAGTGGAAGGGACTTTTGGCGGCTCAAATACTTTTTGGTGGTTTGAGGATTGGGGTATAGATACTTATTCTCCTGGATATATGGCTTACGATGATGGTACGGGCTGGCAATCTGATCCTAATACAGATTTTGGCTTTATTGCCTATGCAGGAGCCCCGCCCGATATTACCGAACCAATTGTTTCTAATGTTACTTCAAGTTTCGGCAAAGATACAGATAATTCTTACTACACGGGTTCGCTTGTTCGGATTACCGTTGAGGAGGAAAATGGGGAAGATGACCTTAGTGGTTGTCTGACCATTTCTTCATCCAGCCAATCCTATTCTTCTGGACGTCAGGATTTAACTGACGGATTATTTGATTATTACTATGATTGGGATACGACAGGTTTAGGGGCAGCAACTGACTATGAAGTAAATGTGGCACTCTGGGATAGTTCGAACAATAACGATACTGATGGAATTACAGGAACCTCTCCCGATCTCCAGATAACTTTAATCGAACCCACCCCTAACGAAGTTCTGGTTGAAGCAGATGATCAAGTAGAGAGAACAACGGACACAATTATCAATGTTGAAGTTCGATTAGTTATCAGCGATGGTCCAGGCTGGATTGTGATTTATAACCAAGCAGATGATGATACCCCCGATATTCCCCGAGGTTGGACTCATGTTTCAGATGGGATTAATTTCAATACCGTTGTTCCTATAGAAACTAATACAACTGGAAATTTCAACGTTTCTCTTTATGCAATTCTGCATAGAGATTTGGGCGTAATAGATACTTATGAATTCCCTGGGGTGGATGTACCTGTAAATATTACTTCACCCGATACATCTGTATTGTTTAATTTTACTAGATCAGGTGGATCGGGAGCTGGTAATCCTTTCTTAACCCTCAATGAATTCAAAATCATTAATGGTGACATAAATTACTTTATTTTCCTTGGAATCATGATTATTGGGGTAATACTTAGGAGAATGCGTAGAATAGCTAATAAATAAACATGAGAATTGGAAGAAAAGTCCATTGAACTAACATGGACACATTTTTACATTTTTTGCGAGAAATGGGAGCTTCATGAAAATAGCTCTGATACTCAATACAAGGCTCGATGATTCGGCATTATAGATTAGATCTTTATGATAGAGACAACGTTTAATTGATAAGTTCAATGATTTCCTCACAATATTCTGCATAAGGTCTTATTTTTTCGTAATTCCGTGAATACTAAAAGCCCGTTCTATTCCAGTTTCTACTTTCTATTGAATCTTCTTCTTATATTCAAACCAATAAGCCCTAAAATAAT
>JAEOTF010000387.1 GCA_016840025.1 Candidatus Hodarchaeota archaeon | reverse complement strand
AGTATTGCGGGAGGAAACATGCCTACGCCAAAACCTAAGATTGCAGTTATTGGCCAGATGCTATATAATCCCTCAAAGGAACCTATATGAATACTAGGATAATAACGGAAGAGAGTTATTAAAATAGCTAAACTAATTAGACCTACGATTATAAAGGGACGTCTTTCACGTCTTTGGTCACTTACTTTGCCCATTATCAGCATAGACACCCCTACTGTAATTCCAAGCAAACCAACAATAAAGATAAGTTCAAATGATAACCCTGCATCAAGTTCATCTTCTACTATTTCTTTAGCATACGCAACTAAGAGACCATACAGGCTAATCATTGGAATGTACACAGGGAGAATCTTTTGTAGATCTTTATTCGTTTTAATGACGGATATAACACGTGTGAGAAACTCTTTATTTTTGATCTCCTGTTCTTGGGCTTTAGCAAGCTCGTCAGGATTTAGTGTTTCATCAACCCAAAAGTACACCATAACTAAAGAGATAGCAACAACCACTACTGCAATCAAAAAAGATCCAACTAAAGAAAAATCAAAAAGGGCTTGTAAAAGATGTCCTGTAGCTAAACCTGCAGCAAAACCCCCAAGGGTCGCTAGATCAAAAAAACCCATATATTGGGCACGTGTTTCAATTGTTGACTCATCAGCAATCATTGTTAACGTGGAAGCAACTTTAGAGGCTGCTCCTGCACCCATCACAGCCATTATTGGGAAATAGACTAGAATAATTAAAATTATGTCATTTGTCTCAACTTTACCTTGGAAAAAGCCAACAATAGCAAATAATGCAACTCCAATAGTAGTTAATAGATGGGAGATAATTAAGACAGGACGACGACCGCTTCGATCACTGTACACTCCGAAAAAAGATACTGTAAGAATTTCAAATAAACTATAACATACAATTACTGCTGCACGAGGAGTTGCTTCAACCATGTAGGAGATCAAAGCAATTGCAAGATATGCAGAAAAACGCATAACGAAGGTAGCAACATATAACATGATAATAGAGAAGTGCAATTCTTTAAAAATATCTGTTATAAACCGCATATAGATCAAAAACCTATTTAATTGTGAATTTAATGTCTATTAGGAAATTCTGGAAGAATATGAGGAGGAAATACTGGGAAAGTTAAATTTATTGTTTGTTGAATTGAAATTCAATTCCCAAATAATTAGATATTAAACAAGAAGATAAACTGAGAAAAGAATACTGTGAAAAAAAGATCCAGTAAAAACAGTTAATTACATTAATCATTTATATTGTATTAAGGAGTAGCTTTTGATCACATATGATCAATATATTTCAAAGGCTTAATAAAAAGCGATTTACATATAGTATAGAGAGAGCAATTCTCTTATTAATAGAAGGATTTGAATGAACTCTTTGATTAATATAGGAGAATGAAAAAAATTCCAATAGTAGCTTTGTACTTATCAACAGAAGATCAACCTGAACTTATATTCAGCCGATTTTATGAACGGCATGTACATTTTGATGAAGCTAACCCATCTATGATTATATCAATCCTTTGTGCATTCAGACAGCTCTCCACTCGAATTTTGAAAACAAAACTTCGTGAAATTGTCAGTGAAGATGTAATGATCGCTATTCGATCAATCGATAGTGAATTCGGGCAACTTACTCTAGTCTTTGTAATCATCTCTCCATCTTTCTCAGACTTAAAATTAACGTTAAACACTGAAAAAGAAATAATAAAAGCACTTTCGGAACAGCGGCTATATTATCGGTCAGAAACAATGGGGTGGCATGTAGATTTTGCTTTATTAAGCAAATGTGATGATATAATTGGAGTAAAAGGAAAATTACTCTCTGATCTAACTCGAAGTGAACTAATTGGGCTTTATATCCTTGATAGAAGCAATTTACCGCTTTTTGCACATTCATTTCTACGAGAAAAACCAATAGGAGACTCTGCCCTGCTTTCTGCGTGGTTAGGTAGCCTACTTAATCTCTTACAAACAGTAACTCAACACGTAACTATAACTCAAGCAACTCCTACTGAATTCATAGACCAAGGTGATATTAAAGTTGTGGTAGAAAAAAAACCTGAAGAATTCCTCACTGCTATTCTTTTTACGACAGTTTATGATCTAGACATTCGAAAACGGTTGCAACGTTTCTTAAATGAGTTCGTAACGCGCTATCGTGAAGATTTTGGAAAATGGTTCGGGGATGCTTCAACATTTGGCGAAGCTATTGAAATAATCCCTCTTGTATTTGGAGAAAGATTACCGAAGGAAATGCGGAGACGAAAACAGTGATTCGTTTTGTTATTATAGAAAAAGATGGCGCATTCTTCTTTCTACGAAGGTATGAATCTCCTCAAGAGGATGAGAACCCCATTGAATCAGAAGCACTTCTTATATCTTTGTTAAAAGGCATTAATACCTTCCTTGTACAAACATCAGATATAAATTATTCGGAATTGGTTTTTGAAGATGGAACACGAGTCCATCGGTCGATCACAGAACAACAAGGAGAGAAATATGTAACTTATATTGGTCTTCATCATTTGGGTTATCAGGAATATCAGGCAATTCAAGACATCTCCAAACTTATTGAAAACTATGCATATATGGGACAAATTTATTCACGAATAATAGACCATAGTAAGCTAGAATTGGAATCAATGGTGCTTTCTGAGTTGGATGCTATTGTTACGAAGGTGAATGGAGAGATCCCTGATCACTCTGAATGGGATACCTTTCAATGAAATTAACATTGTACCACATATATCATCCTAGTTTCTGCGACCAATAAACTCTTTTAATTTTTAAAAAAATGGACAAGGAAGATCATGGACATACAAAAGCAAGAAAAATTTTCTAGTTATTCACATCTTGTTGGTGCTATAGCGATAGTAATAGGGACAGGCTTTCTGATATATATTTCAAGAAGTTCCATTGTTATCATGACAACAACAATAATATATGGGGCATCAGTTGCTTTTTTGTTTACAAGTAGCTTCCTATATCATGCTTTCAAAGAATCCGAAAATGAAGTTACCTTTTGGAGGCGAGTGGATCATATAGCTATTTTTTTTATGATTGCTGGAACTTATACCCCACTTTGCGTGATATACCTCGATGGTTTTATGTTATGGACAATATTAATCACTCAATGGGCGCTGGTTTTTATAGGAATGCTTTTTAAACTCGTTCCGATGTTTTTAAAGGCTCCTAGATGGATCAATTCTGGAATTTACCTTATAATGGGATGGATGGCCCTCATTCCTGTTTTTTATTTGAAAATAATTACTTTATCACCGCTTGCAGTAATATTATCACAAGTCACAATATTATTGACTGCAGGAGCACTTTCTTTCACCATTGGAGCGGTGATCTATGCTATACGTAAACCCAATCCCAGACCAGGCACTTTCGGTTCTCATGACATTTTTCACGTGTTCGTCTTACTCGGGGCATTTTTACATTATATGACAATTTTTATTGCTGTAATAGAGACTATTTAATCTCTAACTGGATTCACCAGTCAGCTTTTGTTTCAATTGTATGATTTGATCGGCTTCTACTAGTCTTTCAAGTCGTTTAAGAGCATTAATCACTTGATCAAGTACCCAACTCTGCAAATAACGATTATTAGGATCTTTTTGGGCTAATCCGCTCAACTCTGCAACAGGGTCAGTGATTTTTTCTCCCCTAGCATTATCATGATAGATAGAATCATCCCCAAATACCACCGCGTCTCCTGTGAAGGTAAAGAAAACATTGGGTATATTTTCATGTTCGTATAGTCGATCTTTACCTGCATAGAGGTAACCATCTTTTTCGAGTTTAACAACTTGGTAGTCGGCTTCAGTGTTGTAAAAGGTATAACGATATATTCCTTCATGCTTCTTCCATTCGGGACGATTAGGACCAGAAAGATCAGTAAGACGACCAATATACTTAAAACCAACTACTCCGTTAAAAGGGGAATAAAATGTCAACAATTGAGGGTTTTTACTCTCATTTAGCTGGAAAATTAGCCCTTTGTACTTTTTAGAGCTAAATGAAGTTTCACTGTGCGGAATAAGTTCATCTTTACCCCCCCGATAATCTAGATACAATTTTCCACTACTATATACAATTGAAATTGGTCTCCAAATGCCCTTATAGATCCCTACCAACCGCTCTAATAATTGTGTGTCAACATTTTTTGTTGGTGTCTCCGAAGTAGGGAATTCAGTAAACTCGGTAGTGAGGCCTTTATTTCTTAACACACGCTTCAGTATATTTCTGTAAAGGTATTTAATAAGACTGATGTCCAAATACTCCTGATTAAAAAAACCCGCAATACCGATGTTATACTCTGGTACCCAAATCATTTCACAGCCTAACCCATTAGCACCGCCTGAATGATTGGGATAAGAAATACCACAGTCTCGAGTAACAATGGTTCCTAAACCATAGCCTTCTTTTCCATCAACCGAGTACATAGCCTTAATATAGTCGACCTTCAAGATTTCTTTCCCCTCTAAAGCTCCATGATTTAGCAAAAATCGCGTAAAAGTGGCTAAGTCCTTAATTGAGGAATAGGCTCCACCACAACCGAAAACACTGTTGAACTCAAACATTGCTTCAAAGTCCCCTAAATGCCCTCTAGCTGCATTAGGGGCAGTATAGACCTCATTTGCATCATAATGAAATTTAATCCCCAAGGGAGTGCCGAGATACTCATTTACATAATCAGGGAAAGATTTTCCAGTAATGCGTTCTAATACATAGGCAACTAGATCCATTCCCGCGTTTGAATAGGCTACTCCTTCTCCCACTGGGAATCTAAGCCAACTGTCCGAAATACCTCGTATGCGCTCTTCCCAAGTACTCGGTGTATTATCAAAGACACCTCCGCGCCTAGAAAACCCTGCTAAGCCAGAACGATGAGATAATAAATGACGGAAAGTGATTTTATTTGTCTCACCATCTGCAAAGCGACTTTTGACGGTAAATTCGGGATAATACTTGATTATTGGATCATCCAATTTCACTAATCCCTGTTGTTGGGCGATTAAAAAGGCTACGGCAGTAACCGTCTTAGAAGTTGAACCTAGACTGAAGAATGTATCGATGTTGACCACTTGTTTTTTTGATTTATCAGTATAGCCAAATCCCTCTGTCCAGATCAATTTTGCCTTAGTAACAATAGCTATTGCTAAGCCTGGAATATTTTGTTCTTCCATTGTTTTATCAATTTCTTCCCTAAGATCCGCAATTATTGGCTTAAAAGTTACACTTGGCTCATGTTCTATACCTGTCATATTATTTTCCTCTAAATCCAATGATGGATCATTCTATCATCCCCTTTTTAAATCTAACGGAACTAGGAAATTTTTCCCGACCATCCCCGCGTTTAGTCCACATCCCAACACAATTCAAGAGATTAGAAGGATTAATCATCCTGAACTATATTAACAAATAGGATTAAAGTAAACTTGCTTTTAAGTATTTATTTTTCTCAGTTCATGGCTATAACTAAAATCCACAACTGAAGAACTGAAAAGGAACGTGATTATGTGAAAAAAACGAGAATTTCACTGTTTTTAGTAATTTTTATGACTTCTACTGCGGTTTTAGCAGAACCATCAGCCAGCCAACTATTGAATGGCGATTTTGAAGATTGGACGGGCAACGATCCAGATAACTGGACGATATGGGACCTTTATGGATCTGTGGAAGATGAAACCACCGAAAAGTATCTCGGATCTTATAGTGTTAATGTAACCATTAATGCTGGTCAGTATGTGTATCTTTACCAAGAAGTAATCGGGTTAACCGAGGGTAACAGCTTAACAGCTGATGTTTACGTTTTAGAAAACGATGCTGATCTAGAAGTTGAATTAGGGATGATTCAGTATGATGTACCTGGTGGAAGTGTAAAAGCTGCAGTAAGCATAGATACTTCCACTGACGATGCGAATTGGCAACAACTTTCAGGATCTGATACTGTCCGTACTGATGCAAACGTAGCAAGAATTAGATATTACTGTCTAAATACTGGTGGCGTAGCTAAATCACTCTATATTGATACTGCTAGTATTAGTGGTCCTGATGTTGATGAATTCAGTGTACCAGCACTGATTCTAACAGCTTCAGCTTTTATGGTAGCCTTTGCTGTAATAAGGAAAACAAAATAGATATCGGGGAGGATCTGGGGTTGCTCCAAGTAACCCCTTTACACTTGTTTCTAGGGATTATTACTAGAGGATATGGAATTTTCTTCTATTTTCTTCAGTATTCTCATAAATACGCCATTCAGCTACCAAATCATCTTCAACTTTTACAGTCCAAATTGCGTGATCTTCCGAAGAGTCTTTTGACCATTTAGCATAGCCAATTAGTATTACCATATTGTTTTGCGAGTCTACTCGGGTAAAATAATTTTTATATTTAGGGAATTGGTTAAAAAAGTCTATCCAACCTTTGGTCATAGATTCTTTTCCCCTATCAATTTCTCCCTCACGATCAATGAACGTATGGTTTTCTGTCATTAGACTAGAAAGACCCTTGATGTCTTGGTTATTTATACATTCATTAAATTGTAGAGCAGTTAATTTTGGATCTTTGAGATTCATAGTAATCTCTCCAAAACATCAGACTAGGATTTAATTTGACGTATACTAACATCCGTTTATCCGATTAATGGATATTCTCCTTTCAGCTTTTTATCAAAGATGATTTTGTCTAAGTCATAAATTAACAATTGGTTCAATGCATCAAACTTTTGCTTCAGAGTTTCTTCTATTGAATCTTCTGGCTCTCCCGCCCAAATGTTGGTGCGAATAAAGAACTTTATTTCCTCAGTAAGCATTCTTAAGTCATTCACCTTATCAGAATCATCCTTAGAAAACTTATAATAATTAGAGAAGAGAGTAGAAAGAATGTATCCCGAAGTATTTAGATCAGCAATGCTTGCCATCAGCGAAGATTCTATGTTAATTCTAGTTTCTTTATCCTCTTTATCCTTTTCAAATAAGAGGAGCCACCATCGCCATAAATCATATGTCTTTAGAAAGTGATCGTTCATTTCCTTATAATAACTGATTAATTCCACTCTAATGCTCCTTTTTTCGCTTTTACGATTATTTCTCTCAATTAGTAGAGAAAGTAAAAGACCAACAAAGGCAAGTATTAGTTCAAATTGCATAAATAACCACTCTTTTTCTTAGGAGAAGGATAGAAAGCCTTTCCAAAATATAACTGCTTTCTGTTGAAATTGTGTATTCATTTACAGCTTTTAATATTTTTACTGTTTCTCAAAAATCCTGGTGATTGATATGACAAAGTACACAATTAAACACTATCAAGAGGGATTTGAAAATGACCAAGTTCAAATAGGAATTGCCGCTAATTGGGCACTTCCTTGGCAAAACACTGCCGATCAACTAAGAGAAGAATTCGCTCAAGAGGGTTTTGATCCAGAAACGCTATTATTCTACTTTAACTCTAAAAATCAGATGGTTGGTTTTATTACATCCCAAATAATTGGGAAAGGGGAAGATGGAATTGTACGAGCAAGATTAGCATTCCCTACTGTTCTCCCAGAGTATAAGGACGCAATTGAAGTGTTATTTGAACGAGCCATAGAAATTCTAAAGTCTAAAAACGTACATGTTGTGCAGTCTTCATTTGGACTTCGGGGAGGATCGCCAGAGTGGGGAAAAAAATGGGGGTATAAACAAGTGGAAGAAATGGGGGTTCTTTATGGCATTGATGTCCGTTCTGTTGATTTTAGGGATGAGGTAAAGGATAAATCTTCTTTTGATCCCGATAAAGACCTAGATGACTGTGCAAATATTTTTGTAACCGAGTACGGACTTCCTGAAGAAGATGTGAAGAACTACTTACGTGCTATTTCCATTAGTGACCAAAATTTAGCCTATTATGTGCTTCGAGATCAAGAAAATATTGTTGCTACGGGAGCAGTGATGAAAAATCCAGTTGTACCTACAATAGGAATGTTAAGTGTCATGTATGACAAAGAAATAAGTTATTTGAAACAGCTGTTGTCTGCACTCACTAGTGATGCTAAAAATCAAGGAATTAAGAAACTATTAATGTTCTTTACACACCTGACATCAGATCACCCGCTATGCAAGAAATATGCCTCACTAGGTTTTAATTATATAGCCTCGAATGTTAATTTTGAGAAAAAAATCTAATTGCAATTGCAAATGAAGTGGGATTATCCAAAATAATCATTTCGGATATTGTTTCTAGATTTTAATCAAGAGCAGATGGACTGGAGTTAACTGATCAAGATAACAAAAATCGTCAATAACACATGTTGGAGAATAAAGACTAAATTATCTTAACAGCTAGAGTATATATCTGGTGAATATAGTTACGAGTATTGGGATAGACGTGGGAAACTCCTGTATTGGTGTTTAACTGGTTAATTCTATCAACAAATATTGGTTAAGTGGTCTTATATATGTTCTATCTTTCTTTCTTCCACATTTGAGGATAATTTTCATCTAAGGTGTTGTCACAGTAGCTAAACAAGAGAAATTTTATTTTTTAACAGGTAATCTCATAACCTTCCAAACTGTATAATAGATTTGAAGTTCATGATTAGGTGACGACATACCTATCATTAGAAAAAGCGTAAGGTTTAAATAAGAATGATAATTTAGTATGGGGAAAATATCAAGAAATGATGTGAAACATATGGCAAAAAAAGAAGGTTTTGCAAACGCTCGAGTTGAAAAACTTATTAAAGGCGTTGGAGCACAGCGAGTAAGCGCAGACGCGATTAAAAGGTTAAATGAAGTTTTGACCAATCGCGGAATGGAAATTGCGAAATACGCAGTTGAACTAGCTCGTCACAATGGTCGTAAGACCGTTAAAGAGAGCGACATCAAACTCGCCTCCCAGAAATAAGTAAAAGAAACGTGATTCGACCAATAACTACGAATCACAATATTCTTTCTTTTTTTTCTATTAATTTTGACAATAATTTTACAGCAATAATAAAACTAAATTTTAGAGCACTAACTCTATTGTGAACAGGTTATCGGTTTTAACAGCTGCTCTTGAGGGACTTCCTTTCCGCTAAAAACAAAAAATCAATTCTTATAATCGAAAAATCTCTCCCTTATTTTTAGATTATAAGAATTATCGGTTTTAAATTCAATAATATCTTCCTGTCACTGCAATTCTTTTAAATCTTGGATAATGTAAGGGTTCTACATTTTGATTTCCTATAATTTTATTAAAAAGCCGTGCTTCCTGATGATCAAATAAAGTAATGGCGAATCCCTTCTTACCAGCGCGTGCAGTTCGCCCTATTCGATGAATATATCCTTCTTTGGTTCTAGGAAGGTCAAAATTATATATATTTGTGATGTTCGAGATATCCAGCCCTCTTGATGCAACGTCGGTTGCTACAAGAATATTAACATGCCCTTTTTCTAATGCTGCAATTGTTTGTGTTCGTTTGGCTTGGCTCATTCCACCATGAATCATTTTTACATGAGCTTGAACATGCTTTTTCAAGGTTTTTGTCAATCTCATAGTTCCATGGCGAGTTGCGCAAAAGACAATGGCTTTCTTAACATTTTCAGAATTTAAGAGATGAATCAACAAAGATTCTTTATCTCTTCCGCTAACTTGAATATAACCCTGTTTTAGCAAATGCTCTTCAACAAATGAATCAATACGAACGATTTTAGGTGTTGATAAAAAGGGATTCATCAACCTCAATAAATTTTCAGGAATAGTAGCGCTAAAGAGCAAGGTTTGGCGTTTACGTGGTAATTGTCTAATTATACGCTTCATATCGGGTAAAAAGCCCATATCGAACAAATTGTCGGCTTCATCAATGACCAAAGTGGTTAAATTCGGAAAAGAGATTCTATAATTTTTCATTATATCCAATAAACGCCCGGGAGTAGCTACAACAATTTCGGCTTTTTGTAATCCATCTAACTGAGGGTTATATGACACACCACCATGGATAGTGACAATTTTGAGGGGTGTGTATTGAGCGTATATTCTTAAATCCGAGCTCACCTGGAGGCATAATTCTCTTGTTGGTGTTATTATTAAGACTTGTCTTCTCTTTTTAGGAAGTATTTTTTGAATAATTGGAAAACCGAATGCTGCAGTTTTTCCTGAACCAGTTTTAGCTTCCCCAATAACATCTTTTCCTTTAGAAATTAGGGGAATGCATTTCTGTTGGATTAAGGTGGGTTCTTGAAAGCCCATTTTGTTGATAGTTTTTTCAATAGATTTATCTAGATTTAAATCTACAAAGTTTAATTGTACTGTCATGTTCATCAGTTTTTTTGAATTTGTTTGTTTAATACAGAGAAAAAGTAAGATCGTATTTTCGATATAGTTGAAATCGAACCTGGTTATTTCAATCCAGTGAAAATAATGGATCAAACTACATTTCTACATAAGACTGTCCTAAAATATTTAGAAATCAGGCCCTTCCTAAATACTTCATTCATTTTTATTCTTTAAGCTGTTTTTGAATTAAAAAGAAAACATTTCCTATTTAAATATTGTTGAAAATTAATAATCAGCCAATCGTAGATCAAAATGAGAGGGGTGAGTTAAAAAAAGAAAAAATAGATCTCTTTGCGAATATAGCGTTCGAATAATGAGAGTACAGGCATACAATAATTGAAAGAGGGCTAAGTTAGCCGTCCCCCTGTAAAAGAATTGGTTAATTTAAAACTAAAATTATATAAAACAAAACTTAATCGACTTGAATGAAAACACGATAGAACTCATTCCTAAAGTTGATAACGTTTGTCCAACCAGGTTTTGTGGATTAAATAATGTCCGAGAAAATTGAGGAACGAATAGTAGAGATAGAAGCCGAATTGGGGAAGATGAAATATAATAAGGCGACGCAAGGACATTTTGCAACCTTAAAGGCACGCTTAGCGCAGTTACGATCAGAATTGGTAGAAAGGGCAGTGTTATCAAGGAAGAAAGGTGCGGGTTTTGCAGTAAAGAAGCATGGGGATGCAACTGTTATTTTACTCGGTTTTCCGTCAGTGGGGAAGTCTACTTTGCTCAATGCGATTACGAATAAAGAAAGTAAAGTGGCAGCTTATGAATTCACTACACTCGATGTAATTCCAGGAATGATGGAATATAACGGTAAATATCAAGGTGCAAAAATTCAAATCCTAGATCTTCCAGGAGTAATCGAGGGTGGAGCCACAGGTCGTGGACGAGGGCGTGCAGTCTTTTCTAGTGTGCGAAATGCCGATTTAATAATTATAATACTCGATCCAGCACGACCTGAGCATCTAAACATTATTTTAAAAGAGCTATATGATGCAAATATTCGTTTGGATCAAAAACCTCCTAATATTAGATTAAAACGACGCGAAAAAGGAGGAATTCTTGTAACAGGATTTCCCAGTAAAACAACAACCGAAGAAATCGCTAATGTTCTAAGAACATATAGAATTCATAATGCCGATGTTTTTTTATATGAAAAGAATCTAGGAATTGACCAAGTAATCGATTTTGTTGCTGGAAATCGAATTTATCTGCCCTCTTTAGTTGTTGTAAATAAAGTCGATTTAATCAGTCTACAGCAGCTGGAAGAACTTCAAAGAATGCTTGAAAGACAAATAATCCCGATATCTGCAGAAGAAAAGCAAGGACTGGAAGAACTTAAAGAAATCATTTTGGAACGGATTGAATTGATGCGAATATATCTAAGAAAGCCGGGTATGAAAGAAGCAGATATGGATGAACCAATAATAGTAAAAAAAGGCGTAACAGTAAAAGATATTTGTTTAAAACTCCATAAACGATTCAAAGAAGATTTTCGTTATGCGAATATTTGGGGAACATCAGCGAAATTTCCTGGACAAAAGGTGGGTTTAAGTCATAAATTACAGGACTCTGACGTACTAAGAATTATCTTAGCAAAATGAAGGAATAAAGAAAAAGACTAATAGAAAGGGAAATATTAAATTATTTAGAATTTTAATACCGAATAGAGGTGGTTGATGATGAAAAGATTAGTAATGACAATAGCCCTCACAATCATTGCAACAGGGGTAACATCAGCTGCTGCAGCAGCAGGAGATTTAGAAAATAATGATTTTGAGTCATGGACAGGAGATGTTCCAGACTATTGGACAAATATTGGAGAAGATGTCGTTGCTATGAACGATACCGAGAGCATAACAGGAAAATGTGTTCAAAGCAATTATACAGGTATCAAATCAAATATTGCTCTTTACCAGTTTGTCGATCTTACTCCCGCTATGGAAGGAAAAACAATTACTTTTGCCTTTTATTACAAGGTTGACGGAGCTAATGCGAACAACTATCAAGCACAGGCGAGTTTGTGGTTCTTTAACGGTAGTAGTCGTCTGATAGGACAGGATAGTTATAGCAGCTTGGTAAACGGTTCATTAGATTATCAGCAGGTTTCAACAACAGGGAGTGTTCCAGCTAACGCTACCAGAGTAAGATGTGCTTTTTCTGTAGAAAATAAAGATTACATGGATATAGCTTATGTTGATAACGCTACCTTGACAGGAGACGCTATTAGTGAATACACGGTACAAACTTTGATTATTACTATCACTACAACCCTCCTTTTGGTCACAATAACTGTAATCAGGCAAAAAAGGAGAAAAAAAACTATTAAAGGATAACGCTGTTGATTAACCTTCTTCCATTCTTTTTTCTTCTTTAACTGACTAAATATGCGTTATAATCGTTTTTACAAGGTTGACCGACACTAATTTCTACTTTGTTAGTTCCTAATGACGCGATCCAAGACCAAATTGTTCCAGCGCTCGCTGCTTCATTATGATCACATACTCCATAATGATGGTCTCTTAAGATTGATTTTACAGATGTAACTGCTATAGGCTTTTCCTGGCTTTGATACCAGTTTTTTATTCCCTCAAGTCGTGTAAAAGTGGTCCATGCCATGTCATCGGATATTTCATTTTGTAAATGCTGCATTTCTTTAGATTGAAAGTGGTTTGTCGCAACAAGTAACTCATCTTCGGCATATGTGGTAAAAACCTTCACGGGGGATGATTCTACTCTTGCAATTGTACTTTCTTTGTCCGCAATATAGTAGTGCATGCCTTCACAAAGAGGAATGGTTTCTAAAAAATCTACAGCCTCTTCAGTTCTTTCAAAAGTGTCTAATATCCATCGTACAGCCATATTTGTCAGTATCCCTGGTTTGAACTCCCCACTATAATACGGAACAATTGTAACGCCACAGGCTAATCCTGCTTCGTTAATGCCACCGAAGCCTCCCACGTAATGATCTGTAAAAACCACACTCCGCAGTTTGTTAGTGGGAAATGGACGGTATATCAGGAAATAAGCTTCACATTCTAGCATCCAATCATAATTTCGAGCATAAATGGGATAGCCACTTTCTGTATGCTTACCTAGAATCACAAAGATAGTACAACGATTTGGATAATTCATTGGATCAAGATATCTTTGGATATTGGAGCAGTCATAGAGCAGGATTGCGTTAAGTTGTTCTGTTTTAAGATTTGCTGCCTCAGCGAAACCTTGAAGTTCGTCCAGTAGTCCTGGAGTGTATTTTTTCATTGCAGATTCGCAATTTGTAGCCCATTCTAGTTTTTCAGCGGCTGCTTCGGGAAGAGAAAGTTTATTTTTGAGCATTTGACCAAGTTGGACTCCCATCTCATAATAAGAGCCACTTAACTTAATTTCATTCATTTTTATTTACCAATTTTTTCCCTGATTTTATATGAAAGGGTGTTTATCCCCTGGTTGTGTTCTCCTCAATATTTGAGCTAAATTTGGAACGAAGACCCTTAATCCAATGAGATTAGCTTGCTGAAACCTTTCAAGGATATCAATACCAAATTGCTTGCCTAATGGTTCAAAAGCCACATATGAGCCATGTTTCTTATTCATTAGATTTTACTCCTTTAAATAGCCTAATTGATTGTTAAAAAATCCCCTTTTTAAACCTAACGAGTAAATGAAAAGTTTGAGGGCTCTCCCGAAGCATTTTACCCATCCCCAAATAGTTCAGGTAATAAAAAGGCACAAATCACCTAGAACAATGCTATTCAGGATTGTATTACTTACTTTATAAAAGTTACAAGAGAGACCAAATCATTATCTAATTAAGTAGGTGAATTTCATTTTTCAACCTTGAACTTTGTTTATTCTATTATCCTGATTATTTTTTTGATGTTTCTTTGTATCTCCT
>JAEOTF010000386.1 GCA_016840025.1 Candidatus Hodarchaeota archaeon | reverse complement strand
TATTTATGCCTGCTGGTCTAATTCCTGAACCAACAACAGATAATGAAAGGTACCTTTCCTTGTTATCCTCTGATAAACGTGCACGTTCTGATGCAGCAGTTCTTGGAAGACAGAGTTTAGCTGAGAAAGAGAGAATTAAGGCAGAAGAAGGAGACCAAACTTGAATTGCAAATAAATTTGAACTATAGGAGAACAAACTGAGTGAATAGGTGAGGATAAAAATGACAACTCAAGATGTTGATACTCAAGATGAGGATACCCATTTAGAAGCAAAAGACATTTACAAGTATTTTGGTGGAGTAAAAGCCTTAGAAGGAGCTAGTGTTGTAGTTTCAAAGAACCAACTTTTTTCATTAATTGGTCCGAATGGGTCAGGAAAAACTACTTTATTTAATGTGATTACTTCCTGGCTTGAGAAAACAGATCCTTACAAAGAGGATGGAGAAAAAGGGCAGATATCAAGGTTTCTTAACTGGTTATTGGAAAAGTTTGAAAGAAATGGTGGAGAGGAACCTAAAGAACAAACTCAACTAGAAGTGGGTTCTGTAACTTTTGAGAATATGAGGATAGATGGACTTAGTGCACATGAAGCAGCCTTAACAGGTATGATGAGAACATTCCAGACAACTCGTAATTGGCCAAAGTTAACCGTTTTAGAAAATTTACTTGTTGCTCCCCATAAACAAACCGGTGAATCATTTCTAAATATTTTCTTCAAAAAGAAGAAGATAAAGAAAGAAGAACGTAAAAATACATTGAAAGCCTTAGAAATCTTAGAATTCTTAGAAATTACACATATACGAGATCAACTCGGTGGAGAACTTTCAGGTGGACAGTTAAAGATACTTGCGTTAGGCAGATTATTGATGACTGCTCCAAATTTAATTCTATTGGATGAACCAACAGCTGGAATTAATCCAACTTTAGCTAATAAAATTATGGATAAGATATTGGATCTTAAGGTAGGATCTACAATCTTTCTAATCGAACATAACATGGATGTTGTATTCAATTATTCAGATGAAATTTTCGTAATGGCGCGCGGCAAGATAATCGCCCAAGGCACCCCCGATGAAATTGAGACGAATAGAGATGTAATTGAAGCGTATCTCGGCGCAGATTATTAAAATTCCCACTTGTTTTTATTTAATTCAAATTAAGAGACAAAAAGTAAATTGTTAATCTTTGAAATTACCAATTCTTATCTAATTATCTCTATTAATAACTATTGGTTTCCTTATCACTTAAAAAACTATTAATAGGCTGATTTGACTTTAGTTATCTCATTAAGCTTAAAATGGTTGCTTTTTAACATTACTTAGTTTCTACATTGAACTGAAATACTGGGATTTAGAAGGATAAAATCTTTATTTGAATATTAAAATTACCTTTTTCCGCACCTATGGATGCATAAGATCAGGTTAGATTAATAATTACACGTTATTGCTAGAGGAGATTTTGTAAAAGTGACTCAAGGGCACCAGGAACATGAACAAAGTAAATTGATTCTACTTCATGATTACCAGAAATATAAAGCTTATAAACTTAAGAAATTAGATCAAATTGAGCAACTGAAGAATTTACCGCAGCAAATGCGTGAAGATATGAGAGTTGTAGCTCATGTTCTTCCATTTAAGACTAATAACTATGTGATTAATGAATTAATAAGTTGGGATAAAGTTCCTAACGATCCTATCTTTTGTTTAACCTTTCCTCAAAAAGGAATGTTGTTGCCTCATCATTTTCAACGAATGAAGGAAGAATTGGAGACAGGTTCTAAGAAGTCTATCAAGCAAGTAGCTAATTTAATTCGTTTAGAACTTAATCCTCATCCTGCAGGACAGAAGTCTTATAACGTTCCTTACCTACATGGTGAAAAACTAATTGGTATGCAGCACAAATATCGAGAAACTGTTCTATTTCTTCCTCTAGGTGGGCAAACGTGTCATGCATATTGTACTTTCTGTTTTCGCTGGGCTCAGTTTGTAGGTATTAAAGATCAGAAACTTGGAATGAAAGAAATAGATAAATTAATTGCTTATATTCAAGAGAATCCAGAAATAACTGATATCTTATTTACGGGAGGAGATCCGATGATAATGAACCCTGATCTACTAGAGCGTTATATCCGTCCCATTTTAGAGGCAAAGCTCCCTAATTTAAGAACTATCCGAATTGGATCAAAATCAATTTCCTATTGGCCCTACAAATATAGTGCGGGCTCTGAAGCGGATCGAGTGTTAAGTTTATTCTCTGATGTGGTTGATGCTGGACTCAATTTGTGTTATGTGGCACACTTTAACCATTATCAGGAGCTCCAAACAGAAGCTTTGAAAGAAGCTACCCGAAATATCTTGAAGACTGGAGCTCAAATAAGAACACAATCTCCTCTCCTTAATCACATCAATGCGTCATGGAAGATATGGGCACGAATGTGGCAGGAACAAGTTGATCTTGGAATGGTTCCATATTACTTCTTTGTCGTCCGTGATACTGGTGCTCAACATTACTTCAGTGTACCATTAGTGAAGGCTTGGGAAATCTATAGAAAAGCCTATAATCATGTTAGTGGAATTGCTAGAACCGTTCGTGGTCCTTCTATGTCTTGTACCCCAGGAAAGGTTGAAGTTCTTGGTCCTGCTGTTATAAAGGGGAAGAAAGTATTAACTTGTCGTTTCATCCAAGGACGTAATCCTGATTGGGTTGACCGAGTTTTCTTTGCAGAGTATGATCCAAAAGCGATTTGGTTTGATGAACTAAAACCCGCTTTTGAAGATAGTTTCTGGTTCTCCGATGACTATGATAAATATCTTGCACCATTTAGTAAATTTAAACAAACTATTCCAGATTAAAGTTTCTACTATTTAGAAGAGAGGATAATGGCATTCTTATGTCACTAGGATATTAGAATGTACAATTTTTGTCTATACTTCTATCGCTTGGTGCTTATAATATGTTTCATACAATTCCTGATACTTTCCACCTATTACCATTAGATCTTGATGTGATCCTTCTTCAATTATCCGACCATGGTCTAAAACGATAATTCTATTTGCATTAACGATCGTGGATAACCGATGGGCGATTACAATTGATGTCCTATCTTGAAAGAGAGTTTCTAACGCCTCTTGGATAACAGCCTCTGTATAGGCATCTACTGCACTCGTAGCTTCATCAAGGATCAAGATTCGTGGATCAGCTAATAATGCTCTTGCGAAACAAATGAGTTGACGCTGACCTGTAGATAACCGACTTCCTCGTTCCCCTACTTCTGTCTGTAAACCATTTGGCATATACTGTAGAAATTCATCAGCATGAACAGCGCGAATAGCGAGCTGAATCTCTTCATCTGTAGCGTCTCTATTCCCATAACGAATATTCTCCTCAACTGTGCCCGTAAAAAGAAAAGGTTCCTGTTGCACGATTCCTAATAGTCTTCTATATTCTTTCAGATTCAATTCTCTGATATCATATTCGTTATCTAACATAATTTCTCCTGCTTGAAACTCGTAAAAACGTGCAATTATTGAGGCTATAGTGGTTTTTCCTGATCCTGTGTGCCCAACAATTGCTAGTCGTTCTCCGGGTTGTATATGCAAATTAAAATTATGAAAAACTGGTTCTCCTTCCTTATATGCAAAAGTCATATTCTTGAATTCAACTTCTCCCTTGAAATTTTCTATAATTCTTCCATTTGGGTTCAAAAACACTTCGGACTCAGCATCATATACTTCTAAAATTCGTTCATAGGCTGCAAACCCAGCTTGTAACTGACCGAAGAAAGTAGATAAGTTCATTAAAGGAAAGAAGAAGCGATTCATGTACAAAACGAATAGATATAAGGTAGCAGCAGTCAAACCAAATTTATCCTTAATCACCCAGGTTCCACCGAATTGAAGAATTAACCAAAGACTTATAACAGCAAAAAGGTCAATTGTTGGAAAGAGAAACTCGAGAGCAACTCCTTGACGAAATCCAGCTCGGTAATTCTCATTGTTAACACTTTTGAATTTTTCAACAGTTTCTTGTTCTCTACCATAACTCTTTGCAATTTGTATCCCTTCAACTGATTCACTGATTGCAGCATTAACATTTGCGATTGATTTACGATAGGTACGGCTCACTTTTCGAGCAATATATCTGAAAAACCAAGTAATTCCTATTACAAAAGGTAAAATGATTAGCATTAATAACGCAAGCGTATAAGAAATACTAAACATAATAATATAAGTAAAAATGATTAAGAGGAGGTTACCTGCAAACGCAGATAATAACATTGCTACCCCACCGACTTCTGCTGCATCGGACCCAACTCGAGATGTCAAACGACCTGATCTTCTTTTATCAAAAAACTTCAAATCTAACTCCTGAAGTTTATAGAATACATTTGTCCGTAAATTAACCATAAATCCAGGAATCATTAATGCCTGTCCCCAATTTTGTGCATAATAAAAAAGAAACATCAAGATATAAACTAGGAGGTAAAGACCCCCTCCAATTATGAGCCTATCCCGATCGATATTCTCTTTTTCTAACCCTTCAATTACAAATGCCAGGATCAACGGGGAAATTAAACTTAATGCAGTAGTTAGAATTACGATCAATCCGATAAAAGAAAAAGACTTTTTAAAAGGTAAAATTTCCCTAAAAAGGCGTTTAAATAAAACTCTATCAGTATAAGCTCGTTCTAAATCTTGATGTTCTAATCCAGAATATACCCAGCCCATTTTCTCATCCTTCCGTTTCTAGAGAAATATCTGTTGAATTAGATCTTGTCACTAGCTTTTTTGCTGTAGGTAACTCGATTTGTTTGCTCCAAATGCGTTGGTAATCAGTTGAGGTTTGTAGTAATTCTGTATGGGTACCAGTGGCAACAATTGTTCCATTTTTTAAAACAACAATCTGGTCTGCTTTCCGAATTGCTGAAAGCCGATGGGTAATTAGGAAAGTAGTTCGATTTTTCATAACCTCTTCCATCGCTCGTGCAATTTTTTCCTCCGTTTCTGAATCAATAGCTGAAGTAGAATCATCTAGAATAAGTATTCGAGGGTTAGTCAATAAACACCTAGCTATAGCAATACGTTGACGTTGTCCACCAGACAAACCAACCCCTCGTTCTCCTACGATGGTATCATAGTGATCTTTTTGAGCCTGAATAAACTCATGAGCTTGAGCTAATTGAGCTGCCTGAATGATTGATTTTTCTGAAATCTGTGCGTCACCAATCCCAAATGTAATGTT
>JAEOTF010000385.1 GCA_016840025.1 Candidatus Hodarchaeota archaeon | reverse complement strand
TTAGAGACGTATTCCACTCTCACATCAAAAGGCTTTAGAATGTTAGTTCAAGAAGATATCCCGAGTGAAGACAAGAACCTAATTACCCTGAACACCGTATTTAATAATCGTTCAGAACCACTTGCAGTTTTTATGCATCGAAGGCTGAGACAGAATCCACCAAAATATGGTGTTGTCGCACTTGGTGAGAGCATCTGGGAACCTCGGATCATTGACCCCGCTATTAAATTATTAAAGGCAATAGGTTTCCACGGAATAGCTCATGTTGAATTCAAACTAGATCCTCGAACTAATGATTTCAAATTCATTGAGATAAATGGAAGGTCATATCTTTCGATTAGTCTTCCAACCGCCTGCGGAATAAACCTGATTCATATTGCTTACAGAAACGCTATAGGTGAAAAATTGCCTCCTTTGAAAAGCTATAAATGTATATATAAATGTGGCGTAAAATGGCTCGACCTTCCTTCCTATATTGAATCTATTATAAAACTGAGTGAGATTAAGCGGGTACCTTTCGGGCAATCCGTTAGACCGCTGTTGAGTAGAAAAATAACATTTGCTACATTTTCCCGAGACGATCCCGCGCCTTTACTAATGGAATTGATTTTTCTGATAAAAAACTTTAGAAAGATCATTTATATTGCAAGCGGCTCTATAGGCTAGTCTTGTTATTCTTGAATGCCTCGAGCTAGTTGTTATTTTTAAATTTGATGTCTAAGTGAGGTGTCTTTCTTTCTAAACCGCATGCTTCTGTGTAAAGCGTTGAAACGAGCGCATGAGATGCACAACTCATTGTATATATTATCGCGATAGGTTGGATATCATTTCAGGAAGTATTCAGGATATGTTATTTCACCATCCGGAAAAATCGTCTAAGAATAGATATATACGGCTAGAAAATGCAAAAATTTTGAATGATAAAACATTAGTCTTCAAAATATCTTGCTCCAGAGAGATTAGAACTTGCTTTTTCTCCGACAAAATATTCATACAGTACGATAAGAGCGTAAATTGGCTTGATAGTAGCATTTTGAATATTCCTGCTGTTTCCGGTCTTGTAACTATTGCTTGGGCTTACGGTGCTAACTTGTATGTTGATAAATTGGATAAGACCTTCTTGGAGTCTTTAATGAACATCCAATCTGCAATGGCCAAGTTATATCCGGATTTTCCTATGTCCAAGATAAATGTTCAGAATGTCGTACCAAATAGATTCCATAATAATAAATGTGGACTTCTGTTTTCTGGTGGACTTGATTGTATTACATCCTATATCAAGCATAGGAGTGAAAAACCAGAACTAATTCATGTTTGGGGAATAGATGTTCGCTCTGATGACACCAAAATTTGGAATTTGCGCAGCCGTATGTTAACAAATTTCTCAGTAAGAGCAGGAGTCCAAATTAATGTTATTAGAACCAACATCCGTGAAATTGTTGATGAAGATTTTCTGCATAAAAAGTTTGGTCTTGAGTGGTGGCCGAGTGTAAGTTATGGGATCGTTCTCAATGGGTTATGTGCGCCTTTAACTTGCGTTACTAGTATCAACTCTCTCCTTTTTGCAGCTGGAGTTACATCTAATTTCCCTTATCCATCGGGGGAACATCCGTCCATCATTAACAATCTTTCATGGGGAGACACACGTGTTCATATTGACAATAATGAGTTAAGTAGGCAGTTGAAGATCAGATATTTTCTGAAAGATTTTACAGCGAATTGCTTTCATCCTTTTCTGAAAGTGTGCAATAAATATGACGAGCCTGCGTCAAATTGTGGTGCATGCGAGAAATGCTATCGTACCATAGTAGGATTAGTATTAGAAGGCATAGATCCTGTGAAATGCGGGTTAAATAATGTAAACAAAAAAACTTTCGAAAAAATTAAAGAAAGGCTTTCTAGCAACAACTTCCTGATTACGAAATCATTTATTGAAAGTAAAGGTGAATATTACGCTAGAATGTCGGCACTCTCTATATGGAAAGACATACAGCAGCACATACCTGAAAAAAACAATAGCAATGTACACGGATCCAAAGATTTTTTGGAATGGTTCAGAACCTTCCATCTGTGTAGAGAGCAGCAGAATGAGAAAGGTGCAGTTGTAAAATCTCCATTCAACATCGCGTATTATTGTGCAGTGTATCTTGCTAATTATCTGCCCAAGAATATTAGAATCGTGACTAAGCAGCTGCTCAGATCCTTGATGCATCGCTATGAGAAGTTCAGATGGGAATAAATTTTTTAAAACAAGGTTATGATATTCTGGTTTCCGGGCTTTTTTATAATGGGGAATTCCTAAAGGAACAACTTTTGATATAGGCTCTTGGGAAAATGAGTGAGAATTGCTTTCAATCTATATGGCGCGCGGGTTAAGGTTAAACTTTAAAGTTGTTTGTCGCCTTAATAGACCATAACGGTGTTATGAATTGAGACTTAAAAAAATGAAGAAGCATACAGGATACTTTCTATTCCCAATTATAGTGCGACTAATTTCTGTCATATTGAGTATTCCATTATTCAAGGCTCCTTACCTGTTTGTAACAAATTTCAGCGCAACACCTAAAAAACTGCGTAATTTATTAAATTGGGGTGCTAGGAGGGCAGTCACATTGCGCCCAGCTTTGAGTAAGACGTTAAGGACAGGCAAAGCACTAATCATATACTATTCAAGAACTGGAAATACGCAAAAAGTCGCATTTGCCATTGAAAGAGGCTTGAGAAAAGAAGGCTTAGAGCCAACCATAAAAAAGGTTTCAGAAGCCTTTGATGAAGATTACTATAACTATGATCTGGTGTGTTTTGGGACCCCGTGCTATCATGCTCTTCCACACCCCTCGGTGATGAAATTAATGCACAAAAATTTTGCTAGGTATAGAAAATTCCCAAGTGAAGTGAGAGTGCCCACCAATCCCATTCCTGGAAAACACGCTTTGGTTTTTGTAACTTTTTCTGGTCCTCATGTGGGGGTAGATGAAGCGCTTCCTGCGGGGAAATTGCTTGTGCAGGAATTCGAACATCTAGGTTTTGAAGTAAAAGGGGAGTGGTATATTGTTGGAGAGTTTCATGGTTGGAAAACAGGAAGTACTAAAGGTATGATGGGAGACATTAGAGGTCGACCCAGCCTAGAAGATTTGGCGAGAATAGAAGAAAGAACAATTGAACTTATTCGATCAGTGAAAAATATGTCCAAAGGTAAGGATGTGTGGATAAGACGCTAAGTCAGTTGTCCTCTTTCACACACGTTGACATTTCTTGTTGGCATATTATTTCTTACTGCCTGTTTCTTTGTTTAATTATATAATCCCTGTTGCTAGAAAAAAGGCACCAATTTGTGCAGAATTGTTAAAATTTATCGAATAAAGTTCTAGATTACAGGTTGACGCTATTTTATATTGTATCCGAACATGCACGGCCACTAAGATAAGTATCTTTGCATGTATAATAAATGAGACTGGATTTTAATCAGTAGAAGAAATAGATTATCACAATCAACATATATCTAACTAAAAACGGCTAACGGTTAAATCAAAGTGCGCATGCACAAAATGTTGAGAGATGAGCAAATTTGAGTGGCATCTGCGCTGTACTTGCACCCAATGCAGAGAAACATATTAAACCAATATGTGAAGGCTTAAGGCATCGAGGCACCGACAACGAAGGCTTTTTCATAGATAATAACGTGGCTCTAGGACACAAAGCGTTGAAAATTACCGAAACTTCAGTTGGGCGTCAACCACTTAGCAACGAAGATGAAACCGTCTGGATCACATTCGACGGTGAAATATACAACAGGAGACAACTGATTCAGCAAATAAACAAAAATCATACCTTTCACACAGAATCCAGTGCAGAAGTCGTAGTTCATGTCTACGAAGAATACGGCATCGATTGCTTAAATAAATTCAACGGGATGTTTGCCTTCTGCCTTTGGGACTCCAACAATCGGTTAATCTTTTCAGCCAGAGACCGAATGGGTATGAGGCCACTCTACTATCACAGTTATAAAGATCGCCTCGTTATCGCCTCAGAAATCAAGGGAATACTGAAAGATGTTTCAGTTCCAAGAGTACCGAACGAACGATTCATATACGATTACTTAGTAACTGGCTATCCTACCCAAAGGGGGGACACATTTTTCACGGGAATCAAAGAACTGATGCCCGCCCATTACATCCTAATAAATAATAAACAAATCAAAATTCGGAAATATTGGCAACCTACACAAAATTTGAAGTCTAATC
>JAEOTF010000384.1 GCA_016840025.1 Candidatus Hodarchaeota archaeon | reverse complement strand
CTCCAAGGCTCATTTGTGGTAACACCGGTAAGGAAAAGCACAGTTTCAATGCCTTCTCTCAAGACCGAAATGAAAGCAAGTGAAAAAATCGCGTATTTTCCTTTTCCAGATGTAGCAGCTTGTGCTTTTGCTTCTAACTCTTTTTTAATATTTTTTGCGCTCTTGAATGTCCATAGAATCATAGTAGTCAAAATAAACGCAGCTAAAATCATTATAAAACCTTCAAAGAATACTTCCAAGTCTCCTTCGAATCCTTCTGTGAACGTCTCAAAAATCCAAGCAAAGATTCCGCTAATAATTATTGCTGTGATTGCTCCCCACCAAACATCTCGCTTTAGCGCGTCATTGTTTGTTTGTGCCAAGTAAGCAAGTAGAATACCGATGATAAGCGCAGCCTCCATAGTCTCCCTTAAAGTTATAATAAAAGCTGTGATTGAGATTAATTCCAAATTATTTCACCTCTTATGTCAAATACCATGAATTAGGTCTGTTGAGTATACTCTTACACTCTATCCCCGAATAATCACTATTAACGCTTCTTATTAATCTCTGGATTAATTTTATTAAAAATATTTAGTTTTATCGGTTATTTATGAGAAAAGAGAGTAAAAATGGGAGTTTAATGAGATTTAATCATATTATCGCGCTTTGGGGCTTATTTTCTGAGGCGAAAAGGAAGCTTGAGCTGTGGCTCTTCGAGTTCTTTCCAAGAATTCTTCCATGTCGTGAACAATATATTTGAGCGTGACTTGTGTGTCACTATGTCCCATAAATCGACTCACGTCGACAATATTCCACTTTAAGTCATAATACAACCGCGAGGCCCCGCTTTTTCGAATCCAGTGAGTGCCTTTTTTATACCATAGAGTGTCAGCGAACATTGCTTTGATAAAATCATAATAAGAACGCATGCTGCGGAGTGCAGCTCCAGTATTAGAGTTAAATATTAGATAATCATGCGTCATCTGCTTTTCTTCAAGGAAACGTTCGCGAAGATTGAGAAAACGTGTGATGTAAGGGATTTGTTTCCCAGGATCATAGATAGGAAGGGTTATTTTCGCACTAGTTTTCTGTCTTTGAATTTTAAGGACACCAGATTCAAAATCCATATCATTGGCTTTGATAGATTGTAGTTCTGCTTGACCTAAGGCGAATTGAAAAGCAAACCAGCATGTAAAGCGACGAACAGGTACAAACGTACCATCACTAAGAAAACTCTCTTCGTGCATCTTTCGCAATAAATCCATTAATTCGTCTTGATAGACCCTACGAACATAAAAACTTCCGGCTTCTCGTTTTTGACGTTTCCAAAAATCTTGTTGTTGAATTTTACGCGCGAAAAAAGGTGACACAGCTTCTTTCTCTTCTAAATATTCAAAAAATGACCGAAAAGCTGTCTTAGTATTTTCACGTGTTCCACCACTATAACCTACGTCATTTTTCAGGTGATCAAAATAGGCATTAAGCATTCCGGGAGTAAGACGACTAGCGCGGTTATGAGAAACCAAAAATTGCACAAATTTGTCAATTGTATTGACCTTAAACTGATCCCATGGTTTTTCTGCACCGAAAGGGAAATATTCCTCTTTCCAAGACTCAGCAAGTGCCTTCAGATCTATTGGGTCCATAATGAATCATCCTCAGAAGTGGCTTTAGGAGTTGATAGTTGTTCTAAAGTTGTACGAATCAATTTCAACTCAGATTGGATTTTATTGAGAGCTTCCGAGTTATCTCCACGGGGAGAAAGTTCAAAGAATGATTCTGGACCTGCAATAAGGTCAGGATTTTGCATTAAGATACGGACAGCATGCCGAACCATCCGAGAAACTGTACCAAAGCTGGTTTCCTTTTTAGCAAACTCAATCCATTTTACTTTTTCTTTGGGGGTGAGAGCGATCTTTACATATGGAATTGACATGTGTAAATACCGACCTTTTTTTTGGTCATTTGGGAGCTTATGGGTGCCCATCGTGAAGTACTATTATAATACTTGGATAATACCTCCGTCATCTGTTATATAAGTACAGCTAGAAACGGGTGGAGGATTTAGTCGGAAAATTTTTGAAGCTTATTTTTGTCGGAATCAGACACAAAAGCGAAAGAAGGTAGATACTCATAAATTAATCGAGGTAGAAGAGTTTTCTTACTGATTACTTCCATTAATTCCAGCCATTGATTACATAATCTGATTTTTAGAAATTTCATAAATATTAAGTGGCAAAGCTTCGATTTCTATAGATTCATAAGATACAATAACGTCTACATTTATTTATTTGAAAGCCTTTACTATACCCTGATCAATATGATTACAGAATATATCCAAAAAGCTCTTTCAAAGGCTCGCTATGAGATAATCGAGGATGATGAACCATTTTATGGGAAAGTACCCGAATTACCTGGCATTTGGGCTACAGGAAAAACCTTAGAAGAATGTAGAAATAATCTAATTAATGTTATTGAAGGATGGATCCTAGTTAGGGTACGTAAAGGATTGGAAATACCTTTTTTGGGTAATTTAACCGTCTCCATACCACAGGAGATTAAAGTAATTGACTAGATTAGGACCTATCAGCCGCAGAGAGCTAATAAAACGACTCAAGGAATTCGGATTTGAAGGACCATATTCAGGAGGGAAACATCAATTCATGGTGAGGAATGATCTAGTTCTTACTATCCCAAATCCTCACAAAAAAGATATTAGTGTTGACTTACTTAGACGAATTTTAAAGCAAGCAGGAATAACTAGAGAACAATGGTTAGGTTCAGGGAATTAATCTCGAATTTCATTTTTGATAGCTTCTATTATTAACAATGGATCTCCCTCTTCATAGGGAGTGAAATCATAATTATTAAACTCATTTTGAATTTCAAATCCTGTTTCAGCTAATAATTGGTGCACTTTTTCGCGAGTTGTTATCCCTGCAAATGATTTTTGTTCGATTTTTTCGATGAGTTTCCCGTCTTTATAGGTTTTGAAAACAAGTAGTGCTTCTATTTTATTATCTGGAAGAATTTTACTTTCTATAAATCGCTGATACTCGTATTTCCCTTTTTTAACAACTCCTGCAGGATATAATGATGAATCTTTCATAAGACCAATCCATACATCAAAAATAAGCTTGCTTCTGGTTTTCAAATGACGATTAATATTACGAAGTGATAAATTTCTTTCAGAGTCATCTAAAAAATGGTCAAAGCTGCCAGAAAGAAAAGCTGCTGGGAAGACATCATCCAGTTTGAAAGATTGTGCATCTGCAGCAATGACGGTAATCTTATCCGACAAAGAAGGGTGACCTTCTAACTTCTTCCTGAATTCATTGAGCATGACGGGGGATGGTTCAATACATACAACGGAAATTCCCCTTTCAGCTAAAGGGATGGCAATCCTCCCAGTTCCAGCACCAATATCAAGAATGGCGCTATGTACTTTAGCATACCGATAAAAGAAATCAATATTGTCTTTATTATCAAACAGATCGTAAAGATGTGCGACTTTTTCATATCCTTGTCTTGTTCCCATTTGATAATCCGCTTCGTACAACTATTTCATGTTAGTATCTAGCATCAAGACGCTTCATCCAAGTTTGCTGGAAGTCCTCATAGGTTTGTTTTACGGTAGTGAAGGTTTTTTCCCATGAAGTCAAATCCGGTCGTAGTGAAGATGGTAACCACTTGCGCTTCACAAATTGTTGAGCGAGGAGGAAATGCGCCTCGCAAGACTTGTAATGTTGTGATAGCTGATTTGCTATATTTTTTACCTCTTCCAAACTCTCTTGACCTTTTATCCTTTCTACATTTTCTTGAAATCGAAGGACTTGTTCCTGAAACTGATGGAACTGCTGTTCCAGATCTCGTTGTAGTTTTGGTAACTGATGGGCAATAGTGCCACTCCAAAGCCCTAAACTAAGCATAAGACCAAGAATTAGACCTCGAGTCAAGGGATTATCCCAATTTGTACGGGGATTCCCCCACCAGCTATAGTCCCACCCATCTGGAAAGAAATCATTGTCCGAATCGGAATCATGGGGATTAGTGCCAACTTGATACTCCTGTAAATTGGTGAAGCCATCATTATCGGGGTCAGCCTTTGCATCATTAATAAGCGGATTAAACTCCATTCTTACTTCCCACCCATCAGGCATACCATCACCATCAGAATCGAGGATTAGAGGCTCTGTATTGTACACTAATATCTCCTCACCATCGGTTAAGCCATCTGTGTCCGAATCGCGTTTAAGAGGGTCAGTGAGGTATATCAGTACCTCCTCACCGTCGGTTAAGCTATCTATATCCGAGTCCAGCCTAAGAGGATCTGTAAAATATGTCAGTACCTCCTCACCATCGGTTAAGCTATCCAAATCCGAGTCCAGCCTAAGAGGATCTGTAAAATATGTCAGTACCTCCTCACCATCGGTTAAGCTATCCATATCCGAGTCTAGCTTAGCAGGATCTGTAAAATATGTCAGTACCTCCTCACCGTCGGTTAGCCCGTCCTCATCAAAATCGAGCACATCTTTTAAGGGATAAGAATCTGTAGCTCCAGCAGTTCCCAGTATTTGGTAATCTTGTCTCCCAGTATAATCTAGCCAAAAATTCCCATCTTTGGTCGACACGTCATTCCATTGATTGTTAACCCCGTCATCATAGGCTTGAATAGTCCCGTTGTTGTTCTTGAGGAGACTATTGTGATGAATCACATTATTACGACATGATTCTGTTATACTGACACCATAGGCTTGATTGCCCATTATTAAGTTCCAGTTAATCGTGCAATTATCTGAATTTTCCACAAGAAAGATACCAGTTGCATTATTGTAGCGACAAGTGTTCTTCGCGATGAGTGAATATCTAGAGTCCTCTATATGGATACCTGCAGCAAAATTTTGGGTACAGACATTATTCAAAACACTCACAGAGTTTGACCGATCGAGCTTGATTCCTGTAGCATTATTGTAGCGACAGATGTTGTTAATGATTATTGAATTTGGAGAATCATAGATAAAAAGACCTTGGAGATTATTATGACGACAAGTATTGTTTCCAACTATAGAGTTCCTAGACAACACAAGAGAAATGCCCTCAAACTCGTTTTGACCACAGGTGTTATTTATGACCGAGGAATTTGTTGAAGAGTAAAGGTCAAGACCTTCTTCACTATTTTGACTACAAATGTTATTCGTGACTGAAGAATTTGCCGAAGAGTGAAGGCGAAGACCTTCTTCATTATTTTGGCAGCATGTATTGTTTTCCACTGTAGTATAGTTAGAACGAAATAGGCAGATGCCAATACCTTCATTTTGGCTGCAAATATTATCCATAATTGTTACATTGTTAGAATAGCGAAGATAGTGCCCTATTTGCTTATTTTGAACACAGGTGTTGTTTCGCATTAAGCAATGACTGGAATAAAGTAGTGTAATCCCAGTTGAAGTATTGGAGCAGTTTTGACCTTGAATAACAACATTCGTACAATTCACCAGAATCAGCTGTCCATAGAGCGTTGTGATGATGAAGGCGTGTTGATTCGTCATAAAACCGAGAGGGTATCCATTCACCCAATTATCCAGGATTGAATAAGAAAGATACCCTTCCAGAGAGCTTTCCCCAAGTTCAAGCCCATCTTCATAGAAGGTATTGTTTATCACTATCGAATTGCCAGAAGACACGAGTGAAATACCAGCCCGCCCATTTTGGGAGCAAAAATTATCCGTGACTTTCGAATTCCCTGCCCCCCAGAGATTGATGCCCTCATGGCCGTTTTGAGTACAAGTGTTTTGCACAACTGTAGCATTATCAGAGCTATAGAGGATGATGCCCTTCTCACTATTTTGAATGCAGGTATTGTTCATTATTATGGAGGAATCTGAAAACTCAAGACCTATACCTACCCCTAAGCAATCACATCGTAGATAGAAAGTTCGGCTAAAGGAATTATTCTCAACAGAAAAAGAAGATAAGCTTTTAAGATGAGAGCTACCACTATATACGTTTTGATTGCAGGTGTTGTTTAAGATTGTAGTTTGATCCGATCCATAAATGTAGATACCGATGTGGTTCATTTGACAGGTGTTGTTTGCAATAATAGCGGTCCTTTCTCCGACATTTTTAATAAAAATACCATATACAGAGTCAACTCTCCCTGTTTCAATCCAACAATTCCGAATGATGAAATATTTGGTTGTATTATAGATATAGATACCATGAACTCCGTATGTGATAATTTTCCATCCTTCAAGAATGTATGGATCAGATTTAGTTCCTATACCACTAATAGCAACACCTGCGAGAGTAGAATCATTGGATACAAAGATGGGGGAATGGGAAGTATAAAATGAGGAAGCACTTACAGTGTTAGCATAGGAAGAATTGAAGTGCCCAGAAGAGACATAATCATAAGATGAGGAAGTTTGAGTTAATTTAACTGACAAATCCATTAAAAAATCAGCTGATTGTTGTGAAGGACGGAGAGAATCATTTGAAACCATGAGGAGGGAGTTATAATCCATTGTTCCTACTATAATTGCTAAACCAAGCAGAAAAGCAGAAATTAAAAGCTGTTTGATTTTAATCCCTCCATCAGGAGAGTTATCACATACTTGCCTTAGATATGCCTAGTTTTTTCCCATTATAAAGTCTTTACATTATTGCAAACTATAAATATCCCTTTCACCCCAATAAGCAGTCCGTTACTAACCTCATAGCTTTTCAATAGATAAAAAAAGGTTAGATGAAGTTATAAAAGCAATATTTTAGAAGAAATCCCGTAAAAAATTGATCCGAGAAGGGAATAGCTTGTCTAGTATAGGAAGCATATCTTTCATACAATCAATTTCCCACGATTCCCATAGTTGAGAAGCATTTCGATACCCCGTCGCCATTTGACTAAGAGATCCAATAGAAATGGTTACGTCTGGTGAATCGGAGGTTTCTTCTAAGGTAGCTTTCCCCTTTGTAACTTTAAATCTAAATGACTTATTGTTAGGAGAAAAGAAATCATCAATCACCCTTAATACAAAGTCTGTTTCGATTGGATAATCGAACGCTTCAAAGAGATCTTTCACATTGACTATTCGAGCCATCCCACCAGGACGAACTCTAATTATGTCGCGATAATTACAGATAACAGTAGAAGGGTAAAAATGGTCAGAAACGCTAAACATTGCAAATTTACGATGACCCCTATGTGATTTCAAGAAATTAAATAATGCCTGTTTAGTTTCACGATCATTCCAGACAATGTCTCTTAGATGAATGGTTCTTTCTTGTTCATCAAGGTTAAGCCACCACCATTCATCCTTTTCCAGAAATCGGAGTCCTACATACCCGCATGGGATATCGTTTTCGTCATAGCAAACAAACCAAAAGCCCGGTTTTTTGAAATCTATGGTATCACGCCAATTTCTATCCGTTCGATCCACAATAAAGTTATATCTTTCGAAAAAATGACGGTACGCAGTTTTTATGTCTTCGGGAACTTCTCTTTTCTTAATTTCAACTTCACGGACGGTACGAGTCGTTATAGGACGGGTAATGATATGCTCAAGTTCAATTCGATAAAAATAGGCATGATTGGCTAATTTCCAGCCGAATTGTTCATAAAAAGCATATTTAAAGGGATAAAGAACGGAAATTGGGATGTGTCTCTCATTCATATCTTCCAACATTTCATGTAAAATTGCCCCGATATAACCTCGATTTCTATAGTGAGGGCTAGTGACGATCCCCCAAATACCACCCATGTCGAATATTTTATCGTGAATTTTTAGTTTGTATACATGATACGCACCCGAAGAAACGAGTAGACCATTATCAAATATACCATAAGCTTCGGACATGTCACTTAACCATGGTTGCGACTCACGATAGTCTTCTTTGATGAGATCGGAATAATTATTCTCAGTCGACCCAAAGGCATACCGCATAAGGCGCGAAAAAGCTTCTCGATGACTATCATTCAGTTGTATAACATGCAAGGGGATTCAGCTCGCAGATTCAGCCAAAAATTGCCTGCGTTTGATATGTAAATACAAAGTTTTTGGAAAATCACAAATTCAAGAATTTTTATTTGGTCTTTTCTGAGTTATTTCCATATTTTGTCAAATGTAGTTCTTTGACCAAGTTCTGCTTTCTAAACAGAGATGCTCAACAGGTCGATTCTGTTGTAATAGACAAAATATCTAAATATTAATCTCAATCTAACATATCATTTAGTTTATATATTAAATCTCAATGAAAGAAATTTCATAGCTTATGTTATCAAGAGGCTGATAACGCTGGAAGATTCAAACACAGCGAAAAAAGAGGCAGAATTACAATTCAAGCTTATAATGCTTGGGGATCAGGCTGTCGGGAAGACCGCTCTGGTTCAGAGGTATGTTAAACACACATTTGGTGGAAAATACCTGCCCACACTCGGCCTAGATGTAAGCATAAAATATCTAGAACTTGATGAAAAGCCCATACGTTTGCAAATTTACGATATTGCGGGTCAGGATATGTTTCGTAAGTTCCGTTCTCGATATTTCCAAGGTGCACAAGGCGTTATCTTTGCATATGATGTTACAAAGCAGGAGACGCTCACCCATCTTGAGAACTGGGTGGATGAACTGATTTCAGAGGTCGGATCGTTACCATTTGCCCTACTAGGCAATAAAATCGATCTCGTAGCCGATTCCCATGAGGATAACGTTAAGGAGCAACTCCCAGCCAATTTGATAGAACAGGTCGAAACCAAAATGGGCGCCGGATGGTTTGCTACAAGCGCCAAAACGGGAAGTAATGTCCAAGAGGCTTTTGAAAAATTGTTAAAACTTATTATTTCTTCTAAAAATATCCAACAAGGGGAAGAACAGAGAACACATGGACTTACCCTCGATTCATGGCAAATAATTAGGTAATTACATGCCTAAATACAAATAATAATCTCTTGGCCCTTCATTGGAAGAGAATTTGTGAGACTAAAGTTATCTTAATGATTTAAACTTTCTCTAGATTTTTTTATCCGAAAAGTGAATTCTCTTTATGATACTCCTTAGGAGGAACAACTTTAATCTTACAGTCATTACAAGGTTCTGGATTTAAGTGTGAAATGATACAGACCATTTTATCACATAATGGACAAACTAAATAATTTCGATTATTATAGTGTCGAACTGTGCCATAATAATTGCCTTTCTCATCCATCTGAGCACGTGCATGTGGAGCAAGTAAGATACCAGCCTTTTCAGCAAAATCTCGCCATTTTAAAGTGGTTCCAAGGTTACCAGGATCACTATTTGTTTCATATTTGAGAATAACTGATCCAACAGGTTTAATCTTCCGTTTACTCCAAATAATAGTGGATTCATGTTCATCTTGATGAATATCTTTGGCTTTGGGATTAATTTTAAGGATTGTAATCTCTCTATTGATTTTATCCATGACCGATAGATCTTGAATTTTCTCGCCTGAAAGATTATCTACTGTGATTTCCACAACCCATCGATCTTTCTTAGATTCAACTTTACGGGCGATATGAAAGAGATTACGTTCAATGTTATCTTCTTCTAACACCGGCAGTGTCCAAGAGGTTATTTTACTTCCCAACTCGGATCTCATTGAATATTCTGGCTTAGCTTTATCTTTCGCTATAATAATAGCCTTTTTTTCAGAAGTAGAAAAATCGGTAGGTGCCTGATCAGATTCTTCGGCAACAGAAGACGATATACCGGATAAACGGGATGACATATTGTCTAAAGCTTCATCTAACTCACTAGTATCTATTGTTTCAGATTCTTGAGTAGGGGTAATACTTTCAGCGCTTTCCTCTTTAAGATCATGAGGAACATCGTGAATCTGGTCAATTAAATCAGTTAAGAGGGTTTGAAGTTTTTCAGGATCCTCTGTATCGTCAGAGGCGCCTTCTTCAGGGATAGAAGGTGCGGAGGGGAATTTATCCTCAGTTTTAGAAATAGTTTCTTTGACGATGGTAAGGAGTTCTGAGACAGAAGCATCACTTTTTAAAGGGGATTCTTTTGAAAGTTCTTGGGAAGAGGGAATATGTTCGGGTGAAATACTCTTTTCCTCTTCACTAGAATCTCCCATTAAACCAGATAAAGCAGCAATGCTGGATTGAATAGTTACTTCATCAGGAAAACTAACTTTATCAAATTCGTTATTACTATAGGTTTCATCCTCTTTTGAGAGAGAGGGGGGAGAATCCTCAGTCTTGGAAATATCATCAGCCCATGAACTTTCCTCTGATGTTCCAACATCCGAAGGTTCAAAAAATGTTGGGGATGGTATTGAATCGGGTATAATAGGTTCCGGGGGAGAGACTGGAAGATCAAGTTCAGGAATAGCGGATGATTTCGAAATTGATGGTGTTGGGGATTCTTGGGAAGGAGAAAATGATTTATCTAATGTTGATGCAGAACTAGAAGGAACTTCTGGTTTGGTAGATTCAGATTCTTCTGGTACCCACTTACCCTCAGAAGCTCTTTTAGATATGATATATGCTCTGAGTGTTTCAAAACGTGCTCGATGGTTTGACCTTATCGGCGTTTCTTTCTCACCTATACAATATTTACAGGGATCTTCTTCTGTGAGTCGACCACAGCGACTACAAATCAATTTTGCCATATTAGTTACCAAGATTGTTTGGTTTAATTACATGTAGCTTTAATAAGATGCAGAATCAATTATTGCTGCTGATATCGGTTTTCATTACTAAAAGAATTTTCATTTTCAATACTTATATCACGATTAAAGAGAATTATATAAGCATCCTTACTGCACGAAATTTCCGAAAGAGAGCCACCTATTATCTCAACCCATCTATCCCCTGCTTCTCGATCAAAAATCGAATATTCTCTATATCCAAACTTTTTACATAATGTGGAAAAACCCCATTCTTCCGAAAACGTAACACCACTAAATTCAATTAGAAATTTGGCTGCTTTATAGGCAGTAATCATTAATACAGTAATATCTAACTGTTTAGACCAGTGTTTTATTTCCTTAGCTACTTTTTCTCTATAATGGTTAATACCTGATGGAAGAGAAGACATACGTTGTCCTTGAATGAGTTGTCCATACTCCATCAGATCACCTAGGTTGATTCGAGCAACATCAAATTGGGAAAGAAATAGCTCATACGTATTTCTGACACGGCCACGGATTAAAACATGCGTGAGAGGATTTGTGGAAGAGAAATAATCGACACACAACTCTTCTCCACCCAACTCGATTGAAGCAGGTGTTAACATAAGACCAGAAACAGGAGAAATCTCTTCTGCACGGTCTTTGAAAAAAACATCAAAGGAGTGATAGATACGTGCTCCTTTCTTGTTTTTTGAATTGGTAAGTAAGTCAGATTGGGCAGGGAGATGATAATGAAGTGCATGTATGTGAGGAAGATGAAAAAGGTCGATTCTTGTTCCGATAAAGGAACAGTCAAGTGCGTATGCAAAAGGTAATAGTTTAGTAATGACATTAAGGGCACTCCGTCCATCACAGAGCAAGAAATTCTCTATACAGCAATTTGG
>JAEOTF010000383.1 GCA_016840025.1 Candidatus Hodarchaeota archaeon | reverse complement strand
TTCGAAGATGCGGCTACTGTAGTTGAGGAGCATTTCTTACAACTAACCCCTTCAGAAGAAACACAAATCTTACCACTATTCTTGATTCGGGGTATCGGAAAGTCCCGTACTTGGGAACTACAAAAACAGGGTATAACGTCAATAAATGATTTGGTTAAGGCTAATGCAGAATCAATTGCTCCACATTTGAACATAGATGTCACAATAATTGAAAATTGGATTCATCAAGGAAAATCCATCTTGAAGAAAGACAATAAACTATAAAGAGAGAAGGAAGGACAACATTATGGCAGACATTTCGCAAATAGGAGTATCTATAACAGGTGTATTCGGAACGGTAATAATAGCACATTTATTAATAGCCTTATTACCAAAAGATTCTTACTTGCCAAATACATTAAAAGGAAAAGCTCATTTTCATAAGTTGCTCATTCTTACAATAGTTGTCGCTCTAACTGATTTTTATTTTGTTAGTTTCATCCCTACTATAGCTAGAATTAATGAATCAGAAATTAAATATCTGATTTTAGGTATCTTTCTGGTTTTCTCGTTGATTATGGTTATAATAACAATTGAAATTAGAAATGTAATCCTAGATATGAAAATTTCCTTGATTACGCGAAATGAGCGCTTTCTTCGATATTCATTGCATTTAATTTTAATTCAAGAAGTTGTTGTCGTTCTTTTTTACTTGGTTGCGTTATCTAACCTGATAATAGGCGTAGATGGACTTCCAGGGGTAGCTTTTATCTTTGACGTCAATGAAAATACTGAATTAGTTAACTTAGATGATATTTCGGATACTAAGAAACTTGTTTTAGTGCTTTTACTCAATGGAATTAAAGGAAGTTTCTTGTTTCTTCATCATGGAACAATCCTTCTTGTTTTTATCACCTTATACGTGATCTTTGAAGAGTGGAATAACAGAACACATGAAACACCAATAAATTATTTTATGATATTCTGTTTGGGTTACGTCATTCAGGGGATGGGACAAATTATACAAAGCATTGGCGTTTTTTCTACATCATTAACTGTAACTCCCGATGAAGACATCCCTATACTATTAGCTCTTCCTATCGCTCTTGGAAGTTTGATTGTGCTTGTTGGCGCTATTATATACTATTTTTCCTTTACATTAGCTGCATTGTCACTTCTTAATAATATTTCACATCTACTTCTACCGAATTGGGCTCGAAATGTTAGTAAGGTTGTGGTTATACTCTTTCCAGTGCTTTATGGGACTCTCTACTTGATGTTGGCAATATTAAATGCGATGTGGTTTATTATAGGGGGATCTACAATTGAAAATCTTGCAACAGACCTAGAATGGGCCACACATCTAGTTGACATTCCAGCAATGATTCTTATGCCGCTTTGTTGCGGTTTCTTTTTCCTCATCGCTTATCGCCAAAGTCGTGGTAAAAAACGGGGACAAGAACTAGGTTCTTATGTTCTATGGACATTTTTCTCCCTTTTCTTGATCTTTGGTGCGGGTAATAATACAATGAGCGCAATCTCTTGGTTTGGAATGCTCCACGGACCTTTGTCACTATTAGGAGCGATAGTATTATTATATGGATTAAGTAGGGTAGCAGACCATGCATCACGCCATCGTAGAGTTATTAAACATATCCGTGACAATCCTGACGATTTTATCTTCTTAGCAAAACTAGGAGAGGCGGAACGGAAAATAAATATAGCTACGAAAGTCGATTCTTTAATAAAAACGGGTGTAATAAAACCTCTTGTACCTACAGAATCACCCCCTGATGAGACACAAACAGCAGCAGAAATTAACTCATATATGGCTGAAATCACGAAAACCCATCAAAGACATAGAAGACGCCGTCCTGTAACGACTTAGATGATATTGAATGTTTTAATTAGATTAAAGCTGATTGGATGACTATTAGCAGAAATATATCTAAGTAAGAATCTGTAGATTGTCTATAATGCGATAAGGGAGACAGATGGTCATTCATCTTCCATCTTATAACACAGTGGCAACCAATCACACAATTACTTTAAGTTTATAAAGTGATTTTTCGTTTTTTAACTCTTGTATGTAATAAGTGCACTCTTAAATTCGATAAAATCCCTAAATAATTAAGTTGTGGAGTATACAGGAGTGTATTACTGAAAATTGACGGGTCAGGAAATCAAGAATTCAGCTTGGAAGTTCAGAAAACTCAAGATATTACGCTTAACCTTGACTTTCTACCTTTTAGTCATTTTATTTACTGTTTTTTGTCGTTACTCTTTAGAAATAGCATCCCCTTCGGTGATAGCAGACACTCCTAATAATAACCATGCATTAAGCTTTGATGGGGTAGATGATTATGTTGATTGTGGTCATCACACAAGTTTAGCAATAACAGGAGCTCTTACTGTAGAAGTTTGGTGTAAATTGGCGCGAGTTGATTACTTTGGTGTGATTCTCTCGAAGGGGCTTCTCTATTCTAGTCCTACACAACGTGATAAGGGACATTATGGGTTATGTATTTCAGACACGGGAGAAATGTCTTGGGAATTGTGTTTCACAGATGAACTAGGACATTACAGTCTGATAACTTCGAGTTTTCAACCTCCCGAAGGTTTTAAAACTGATCGGTGGTACCACGTCGCCGGTATATGGGATGGTACAACAAAAAATGAGTCTATTAAGTTATACATAGATGGAGAGTGTGTAGATAAGAAAAAAGCGATTTATAATCGATTAAATTTACCTATCACGCCTACAAATTTAAGTATCGGGAGAGATAGCTACAGGGGAAACTATTTCCCACCAGGACTTCATTTTACTGGCCAACTTGATGAAATACGTATCCTGAACCGCTCTTTAAATGGTATTGAAATCCAAGAAGATTATGAGGTTCAAGGTCATTATCCTAAACGGAATGGAACAGTGCTTTGGTACCATATGGATGAAGGAACGGGTTCAAAACTTCTAGATAGTTCAACGAGTGGAATAGCCAGTAATATATATAGTGCCATATGGGTTGATAATATTACTTATTCTAACATTCCCATGACAAATCAACCTCCAGAAGATATAAATATGCAGTTGTTATTGTTAGGATTGATCGTTTTGGGTTTTTTGGCTATTTCAGGAAGTTTTCTCCTTTTTAGATATAATAGACAGCGTCAAGAACCTCAAGTCGAAGAACTCGCTGAAACTTCATCATCCATAGATCCTTCCGCATTCGATTCAGTAGATACTTCTATTCAAATGATTGATGAGATGCAAGATTACGTTCAGAAAATAGGACAATTAAGAGCAAAAAAGAAAAATAATGAATGAATGAATAGATTGAGATCTAAACTGGGTTTACTAAAAAACTCACTATTCGCCTTTTCTGTGAGTAAATGCCTATTAATTTATTTTAGCTTTTCATATATTTCAATAACTTTTTCTTGAAATTTATCAAAAACTCCTTGAAACTGATATTCCTTAAATTCAGACATCATTTTGATAGCTAAATCAGGATCATAATCTATCTGAGTTATAGTTTCAACACCTTTCTCTGCAAAAAATTTTGATTTCATTTGGATTAGTTCATCTACTGCACTATTCCGCTGAGAATCTACACTACGGGGTATTTGATTCCAGATAAGGTAGAATTCAAGCTTTCCATAAGCCTTTAGTCCTGAATATAGCTCTCTGACGAGATATTCGCTACCACTTATCCCATAAGTATCAGGTCTAATCACCAAGAACACAACATCGCTGATACCAATATTATTAGTCGCATTCATCGCTACACCATTCTGATTATCGAGAATCACGCAATTATAATTAAATTCGTCAAAAAAGTGCGTTTTACAGGCTAACTCACGTTCAAAGACCTTTGTCCACCAATTAGGGTCACTTTCCTGCAGTATCTGCCTCTTGGGTTGGGGAATAGGCGAATAAATTACATCCAATTCTTTTATTGGTGTTGGATAGATGACATCAACAAGGTGTACAAGACCTTCCAGATAATCCACCCAAGTGCAGATATTGTTCTCTTTTGGAGGAATTAGTTTAAATAAGGAGGGAGCTACTGGGTCACCATCGATAATCAATGTTTTACACCCTTTTTTCGCAAGAAAGACTGCACAATTGATTGCTAAAAGAGTTTTCCCGGTTCCACCCTTAAATGAATGAAATGTCATTACTTTCTTATTAGTACTCATTATTTTCCCTCATTAAGTCACCTAAAGAAGTTGATCCATCGAATCAATGTATTTAACAACATTATCTAATGGTTTGTAGAAATAAGCTCTCCCTGCAGTCATGGGTAAATCTAAATCTATCTCTTGAGGATTTCCTTGTTTTTCGACCTCTTTTAAATACTCTTCAAGAGTCCGACGAGTAAGGGGTGGTTCAATTGGGGAAGGATTGGCTTCTTCCAACTGTTTCAAATGAATAGCAATAGTTCGATAACCAAAATTAAGGTGGTTCTCTAATTCTTTAATCGAAATATGTCTTTTTTTCTGTAGATAAAGTTTTACAAGTGCAATCAACGTTTCCTTTAATTCTTCTCTAATTGATAGTATTAAAAGGGGATGTTGTTTCTTTTCAGTTTTAATGTGAGAAGCAATTCCGCCTTGTTGTAAAGAAAGCGTATTTAATTGCGTAGAGATTGATGTGAGAAGAGTTCGAATTTCTAGTAGGATATTAATTGTTTCTTCTTGCCTTTCATTAACTGAAATAATTGTTTTGGCTAATAGATGTAAAAAAGGATCTTCAACCTGAGTTTTTCCTTCAAACAAAAGAAAAATACTTCCTTCTAGTGAATTAGATTTGTATAAATTTACAATTTTGATATTACATCATTAATTATCTTTATTATATTGATATAATTTTCGGATTTATGGTTGATATCTATTTGATATCTTATATATTTGCATAAACTATATAGCCTGTCGCAAAATACTTTTCTTTTTTCTTCAAATGACGTGAATAAACCTGAATTGGTCTAATAGCGGCAAATAGCATCTGTACTAATTCTAAAAGGTCATA
>JAEOTF010000382.1 GCA_016840025.1 Candidatus Hodarchaeota archaeon | reverse complement strand
GTCAGAATCCGAATCTTCTCCATAATCGGTAATAGAATTGAGTGTATAACCAAGTTGAAGAGCACGAGTAGTGAAATTTACAGCTTGATAGGCATCTGTATAGTGCCAGACCCAGATTGGATACTTCTCATCCCAAGAAGTGATTACCCAAGTTGTTAGATAAGGGCCATCTTCGCCTAATGTAGCTATTCCTGAACCATCAATATAAACTTCAAATTCGTAAATCCCCGCTGTAGTGAAATAAGTATCATCAGTGAAGTAATTACTTGAAGAATTAGCACCAACGGAACGCTTGCTTTCATTTACCCATATAGGCCATGTATCGATATATGCTTCAGTCCGTGCTTCGACAACCACATCCATTTTGTAAAGAATATGATCATATAAACCATCGACATTAATATCCTCGGCTATAGAAGTGAGAGATGTTAGATCAATGTAAGTCAGTGGGGCAGGAAAGTCAGTATAGACATATGAATCCGTTATATGGCAAGAGAATTTCTCATCTAGGATTGTATAGGTAGTAGGATCACCAATGAAAATCCCGCCTACAACAAAGCTTCCATTGTAAAACTGTTGAAATACTAATTCTCCAGGTATTGGAATGTCAATCATGTGAATGCCTGAGGTAAGATACAATGTCACGTTTCCATTAGCAAATACAAAGGGAAACAGGCGATAAGCGGATAAATAAGTGGGAGCTGGCATGTTTTGAGATAAGGCTTCAAGAACAATATCAAACTGTCCACTTGTGGTCACATTAATTTCAGCTTGAATGATTAGATGAGTATCATTAGCAGAATCATCAAAAACACCTGTGAAGTAAGCAGAAGGAGATAAAAATTCACCTGTGTCCAAATAGAGAGAGTACTGACCTTCTCCTGAACTTTTCATAACATAGATAAAATAAGATCCATCATATTCAGCAAGAAAGCTGATTTGCTCAGGATCATCCCGCCACTCACCTGAATAAGCGAGCGTGGTGCCATTTTCATCTAAGAGAATTAAATCAAAATCCGAATCATAATAAAGCGGTTGCATTTCAATAATATAAGTCTCTCCCTGGAGAGCCTGCAATTCGTAAAAATCATTATCACTTCCTTGGATTTCTCCTGTATAATTCCCCGAGATGAGCGGTAACGCCACAGGAATAATATCTCCTGCATCGATTCCAAGCCCAAGATCATTTTGAGGCTCTTTAACTGTTATTGACAAAGGAACAGATAAGGCAGGATTAGCTAAAGATATTGTCCCAATATAAGTATCTCCTTCAACTGCTCTCCCACGAGATGGGATAATAAGCTCACTTTCAATTAGGATTAAACCAACCCCACTCACTGTTGTTGGGTTCAAGGAAAGAATGGTAGAAAGGTTTCCGGTAACTGATAGTGTGGAATCAATAGCGATTGTCGATAAAATTTCAGTGTAGAAAAATCCTACTTCCTCAGGAGAAAGAGACATCTGGTGATGACTTGGAAACATTAATGCAGTATTGTTTTCCCAATTAGCATGTGCGGTTTCCACATTTATTAATCCCTCACCTTGAATATTTGATTCTAATCCTATATCCATAGAATTGGCTAATAAATTGATTTTGACTTCATCTGGGGTTGCATTAGGATGAGCTTCTAATAATAAAGCAGCAGCTCCAGCAACATGTGGAGCAGCCATACTGGTTCCAGAGTAAACCGCATATCCATTATTGGGAACAGTACTGAAGATAGAATCACCAGGGGCGACGATATCGGGGTCAACAATTCCCCAAAACGAGGGACCCCGTGAACTCCAATCAACGACCATCTCATAGGAATCACTAGCGCCTACAGTAATAATTTTAGATGCCATCCCTGGAGAGCCGCAAGTTGAATATTCGGGGCCAGAATTTCCTGCACTAATAGTAACCACAGCCCCTGCCTCCCAAGCTATATTTACTGCGTCCATTAGAACCTGACCAAATTCTTCATAATAAATCTCCCATCCTATAGACATAGAAATAACATCTACATCATTTTGTAAAGCCCAATCAATAGCTGAGACAACCCAAGAAACATAAGCATATCCAATATCATCGAGCGCGCGTGCATTGGCAAGCCAAGCATTAGGAGCCATACCAATCTGTGTCCCATTACCTGCGATTGTCCCAGCAACATGTGTTCCATGTCCCACTGCATCCATTGCATCATCATCAGGATTACCATCGAAATCATAGTCAATGAACGATTGCTCTAGTATAACCTTTGGTAGATCAGGATGACTACTATCTATTCCCGTATCAATGACGCAAACAATAATTCCTTCCCCTGTATATCCTAAATCATGCATTACACGAGCACCAATGCTAACTTCCGAAGAATACCACTCTGCAATACCTACAGAGTTGAATTCATCTAGGTTTAGAACTTGGAAGTATTTATCCTCACTGATATTTAATACGCCAGGCAGAGAAGCAATAAATTGAATTTTATCGGATGGAGCTTCCAAACTAATGTAATTCAACGTAGGATAGGCTGTAGGGGTGAGATTCATTTGTTTTAAAGTGTTAAGTGCCTGTTCCATTTTTTCATTACTTGAAAATTTTACCATAGTCCGCAAAGGAGCCGTGGTTTTTTCAAATTGCGAATTTAATGTGGTTGAAAAGATTTTTGAGTTTTTATATTTATTAATTAGTTCATTTTCTTTCATTTCAGCAAATTCATGGTATTTAGGAGTTTTATTATTCTCATCATTCCTAAAGGGATCCAATAATGAGTCACCATTTGACGTTAGAGGATTTATAGGATCAATCTGGTTATATATGGTTGAAGAATTATCTAACAACTCATCGGATTGAGATTTGTCAGATTTATCCATGATATCGGAAAAGACATAAATCGGATTCATAATAGATACAAGAAGAATTGTGAAAAAGCTCAGAGACCATAATAATGCTTGTTGAGATTTCAAAATGTATTCGCCTCAAGAGGATTGATAATCCAAACCCATCTCCTTCCAGAGAAGGAAATTAATCAATAGAGAAATAGGAAAATTTGTACAGTTATAATATTTCTGAAATTAACGTGATGAAATTCGCAGAAATAACCTGAAGAACCTAAATATTACATAAAGAAAAAAGGATGTAAAGGTTTATAACTTAGCAGTGCTCAATAGGAAGTGACTAATATAGGGAAAGTGCTCAATAGGAAGTGACTAATATAGGGATTAAAGTTACTGAATTAAGTGTCGAGGAATTACGGGAATTAATTTCAGAAACGGTTAGAGATACAATGGAAGACCTTTTAGAAGATATATTAGCTTTGACAAGTGAGGATTATCTCAAATCAATCCAAGAAGCAAGGAAAGATTATAAGGAAGGTAGAGTGCAATATCTTGACGAACTCATCTAGATACAAGATAGTTCTCACAAATAGAGCAGTGAAAGATTTTAATAGCATAGAAAAAGAACAACGTCAAAAAATTGCAGAGAAATTAAAAGAGTTGGTTAATGATCCTATAAAATTCGCTCGAAAACTAACAAATCCAAAGATTGGAACCTATCGTTTTCGGGTGGGGGAATATCGAGTAGTTTTTGACATTGAGGATAATAAAACAGTGATTTTAAGAATTGGGCATAGAAAGAGTGTCTATAAATGAAATTAAGAAAATGGATGTGAATATGTAAACCATTGGAATTAATCCTAAACATGCTTTAATTTTCCATAATCCTTTTCAAACGTTTCAATTATTTCTTGATAAGGAAGATCAGCTGCAGTTCCTCTATCTTTAACATATTCAACAAATGGTCTTCCTAAGTTATCATAAGGTTGAAATATAGCGTCATTTATACCGTCGAAATCACATACAGGAAGATTATGTCTCTTACATAATACTGTCTCGAACGATGGAGTAACTTTAATCCAATTGTCATTCAGATAGATTTCGACATACGTATGGTAAATAAAAATATTTGTACCCATCCATTCCTGTATATAGGGGAGAGAACGATGATTGATGATATCTGCAAAATGAAGCCTTGCAGGAATGGAAACTGCTCTGAGTAATGCTACTAGGGTTATAGATTTGGGTATACAAAACCCCTTCCCCTTTATAATTGTAGTACTTGCTTTAAAATCTGACGCATCAAAATTATGCCGAAAAATCTCAATTGAGTACTTAATGTTGTCACGAACATGTTCAAAGATCTTTTTTGCTAATTCAACTTCTCCATTGACTCCCTCTTTAAGTTCTTCAGCAAGATTATGGACAATATCGGAATTAAAATCGATAAAGTAAGTCGGTTGGAGGTAATCATTTAATGAATCCATGTGTTTTTCACCTAAATTAATAGAAACAATTTTTTGAGCGTTTTATTCACTTTCAGACAATTTTATGGCAGCAACTGCTATGTCATCAGAATCTATGTCATTATGATTTTTCTTTATTATATCTAAGACTTTTTTGGATCCTATTTCATGATATAACTTGTTTAGAGCTAACCGTTGTAATATTTCTTTTGAAATTGGCCGTTTTGCATCCCAAAAAATGAAAGAGCTATAAAATTTCTGGACAATTGGATGAGAGAGTATCGTATGGATGATTAGTGCTTCTTCACGAGACTGAATAGGAATAAAATAACAAGTATCATCGAAGACCACAGGTTTTTCGTAAAGAGGAGAGATTAGTCGAAAATTTAACTGTTTATAGAAGCCAGAGATCGCTATCTTCCATGATGAAAAGGCATAGCTACCTACTCCAAATATAGAGTATCGAGGACGCTTGTTGTAAATAGAACTAGCTCTTTTATCGAGTCTATCTGCATTTCTCTCTAAATAAGACCATGTTAAAGGAGCATTGTCCCTAATAGCTGCAGTATCTTCCCCAATGTGTTGTTGTGTAACAAGCATCCACCGACTGGTATCATTTGTACGGTTATTAGCTAAATCGGAGCTTTTTAACAAAGGATAAAGATAGTCATCTTCAATTCTTACTACTTCACCTAATCTGTTATATAACGGTTCTCCCTTCTTCTGCAGTTCCATCACCTTTGCACAGTCATGTTTGACACCAGATCGCCAGATATAAGGACTTTCACCTTGTAAATGCTTCCATTGTTGATATGAAGGAATATCTGCAATCAATTGGTTGTCGAGAAAGCCAATTTCCTGAATTAAGCTTGCAAAGTCTAAGTATTGATAGACTTTACACGTATAATTAGAAGAATTAGGTTTTAAATTGCAGATATACAAACACGCGTCTACCGTAGCATTAAAATGCTCTTTTGCATTAATTAGATGCATTGATGAGGAAGAAATTGATAATTTGTTCTTTGAAATATACATTAGCACTTTACGGGCAACTTGGAGCTTGCATAAAAACGCTAAAGTGCCAATAGATCCATTCAGAGCGCTTAGTAGTGTAATAGTCATCCATTCGGAAATGTCAAAATTACTTTTACCAGTAATCGCTTCAATCCCGTCATAGGTATATATATTTGATTTCACAGGAATATTTGATCCATTTATACTACTTATTTCTGAAGAAGTTACCCAAGGAGGATTACCTACTATTAAAAATGGTTCTTGAAGAGAATTAATTAATCTAGACCAATTTGTTTTGAAAAAATCTGCCTTCTTTATTTTTACTCGACTTTGAAGATCTCTTTTGCTCAATTTACCCCTTAGTGTATCAATATAATCAGAATTGACATCCATGCCAAAAATCCGTGCGTCAGGATAGGTCTTCACTGAAGCGAGTACAAATGAACCAACTCCACAAGTGGGCTCAATAATAGTAACTGGTAAAATTCCAGCTTGCTTGAGAAGATTTAAGATTGTTAGGGCTAATTTTTCAGGGGTTTGAAAATCACCGAATTCTTTCTTACTTCTAGCCCTTTTTCGTTTCATTAAAATCCTCACAATTGACTTCATCTAAACGAAATACTTTATTATAATCTCTATTGATTATGGGTCTAATTGACTTTCTAGTGGTAGAGTGGTTAATTAATAACATTTTGAATGTTATTAAATCTCTTAAACCAATTATGGGTGAAAAAGATGAGAATTATGAACGTTAGAATTTCTTTAATTCTACTATGTATAATGATTACCTCGTATGGACTCTCAGCATATGGGATTCCTTCTGCTACTGAAGATGTAGTGATAGCAGCGACAACCCATGATCTTACTATAAGAGAAAGATATCCTGGCGCACCATATGTTGATATGTTAGCTACAGGTCATGAACAAGATACAGTTCCAAATCAATTTTGGTTAAGATGCTTGCTTTATTTTAATTTTTCAAGCATTAGTATTAGCGTAGAAAGTGCTACTCTTAATCTGTATCATAAAAGCATGATGGGAACCGCTTTCACCCTAGAGATTTATCGAATTACTGAAACATGGAGTTTTAACGTCTCAGCACCTGCTACCTATTGGAATCATCAACCTTCTAAAGATAACACAATTATACAGAGTTTTATCCCTACAGGAAGCGGATGGACAAATGTCGAAATCACAGATCTAGTAAAAGCATGGACGAATGGTACTTACCTAAATTATGGAATATATCTATGGGGAAACAATGCAGCAAGCACTGGCAACAATTTTTATGAATTTGAAGGTTTTGGAGAGGCCAATCCTCCTTACATTGAGCTTTCAGATGTAGTTCCTGAGTTTAAGAATAACGGACTGATCTTTTTCATATTATTGGGGTTTGTTGCAGTCATTACTCTTTTAAAGTCTAAAAGGTCAAAAGAATAATAAATGATAAATTCTCTCCCCACCGAATGAGTGAAAAGGCAGAACTCATTCAAACTTTTTTCATTAATGCCCCTTTTATAGCTAAATTATTCCTTCACGCTCAAAAACTTTTGCTGCTATCACCAAGATAATGAAAATGAAACCCAGGAGGAATCCTATATGAAATACGAATTCCCAAGGCTCTGCAGGGAAGAAGAGTATTTTATTAACAAGTGCAAGGGTGTGTGACCAAGGAATGAGGTACAGAAACCATCCTTCAGAACCAAGTTCTTCTGGTAATCCACTTGTCATACCAATCATCCCAATAACCATACTAGGAATCAACATAGATATTGAATAGAGAGATTCTGCAGAACGAACATCTTTAGTGAGACTAGCGATTGAAATACCGATACCTATGGCTATAAATGCTGTTAAAAACATTGCCAGAGCAATAACTCCAAGCGCTACAGCATCTACTTCCCCAAAAGGTGGTTCAGAACTATTTCCAGTCTCATCAAACACTGTGGAAAACTCGGCCATTATCCATAAAAAGCTCATCATTCCTACTATATTCATTCCTGTGAAAAGGAGAATTAGGACAAATCCAGCCAAAAGTTTCCCAAGAAGAATCTGAAACCTTGGAATAGGAAGAGCTATAAGGGCTTCTAGAGTCTTTTTTTCCCTTTCACCAGCGAAAGAGGTAGATACGAAAGGTGCAGGAGCCATGACTGCAATAATGATGGAAATGAAACTTAAGAAACCAATTCCAAAGCTAAATTCTTTCTTTCCTTCATAAACAATCTTTTGAGAGTTATAATAACATTGTTTCTCAATGTTAACATTTATTTTTGTTAAGGGAGGGCTATAGGTGACTTCCTCTATCCCCGCTTGCAATATAGTAACACTGACAGCTCCAGGTTTATACCAGAATTCAAAATTTGTTAAATTATTGTTCTCATAACTTGATGAGAAATTTTGAGGAATTATAATCCATATAGAGATTGTTCCATCATCCCTTAATTTTACACCTTCATTTAGAGAGATTTCTTTAATATTCACTTTATGGAGAAGAGTAGTATTGTAATGGGTAGCATTTTCAAGTTTATCCACAAATAATTTTCCTAAATTCACAGATTCCCCGTTAATTGTCGCATTCCCAATATCTTGGTTCGACACCCAGATCGTTTCTCCTTCACCTGTAAATGAAGAGCCAATGAACACTTGAATTCCTGCTTGAAACCCCCACATTAGAAGGGGCATAAGTATGAACGTAAGGATAATGTAACGTGTTCTACTTGCTGAGCGAAGTTCTTGCAGAACTAGATAGGCAATTCGGGGTATTTGCATTGCATTCAGACTCCTTCTTCAATTCCTTCTCCTGTAACTAATCCCTCAAAGACATCTAAGAGATTGGCTTTTCCAAACAGCTCTTCAAGTTCTGTTGGTTTGCCAATTGCAGCAAGTTTACCTTTTACCATGATCGCTACTTTATCACATAGTTCATTCACTTCATAAAGATCATGGGTGGTAAGGAAAATCGTTCTCCCTTCTTCCCGACTTAGTTTCTTAACTAAATTTCGAACTGTACGTGCACCTAAAATATCAATGCCAGTCGTTGGTTCATCTAGAAAAATTAATTCCGGGTCAGGAACTAAAGCTCTAGCAACTAAAGTCTTTCGTTTCATTCCTCCAGAGAATTCCTTTGTTAAATCATTCTCTCTTCCTCTTAATCCCACCAAATCAATTAATTCTTCCGTTCTCCTTTTTAATGTTTCAGAATCAAGTCCATGCATCCCACCGTAATACTTTATATTCTCCTTAGCGGTCAGTGTTTCGATTATACCTGCTTCTTGGGGAAGTAAGGCACAGTGTTGTCGAATTTCCTGTGTTTCATTTCGTATGTTGTATCCTAAAACCCGAGCAGTGCCGCCTGTAGGGCGAATTAATCCCAGTAACATTCGGATAAGAGTAGTTTTTCCGCTCCCATTTGGTCCCAAAAGCCCAAACACTTCTCCTTTATTAACGGTAAAACTTACATGATCAACAGCATGGATTACTTTCTTCCTTCGAAAAGGCAATCCACTTCGGAATGTTTTACAGAGGTCTCTGATAATAATAACATTCAAATGGTGTGTCATCTCCACTAGTAACCTATTTAAAATTGATTTGAATGCGAAACTAAACCTCCATATATGTATTTTTGTGTGGGGTGCAGGGGAATGAGAGAATCAATACATCTCAAGATATTCGTCATATAGAAGAATATTGCTGAAGTAATTGCTGAAGTAACAGTTAACTCTCACTGATTCCTGCTATTGTTTCTTCTTTCTTTTCAATATTTAGCGTTAGGGAATTAAAAGAGCATAAGACCTTATTTAGAGGTACGAATCATGGACCCATCCCGAAAAAAGAGATACTAGATAAAATCACTTTTTTTGAAAAACGACTGAACTTTTGTAAACAAGAGCTCATTCCTTACTCCGATAGTGAAGAAACTCATGATGAAAAATCACTCTATGCCATATGGTATGCTTTTCAAACAGCTATCCAAACCATGTTAAACTTAATTGCCATGATTTGTACTGATGAAGGAATTAGTCCCAAAGGTGACTCAATCAATATAGAAGGTTTAAGAGAGTATGAAATTTTATCAGAAAAACTTATACAACCGCTATTTGAATCACGAGCACTAAGGAATATACTTGTTCATGATCATAATGGAATTGAGAAACAATTAGCATTAGAATCAATTCAGAGACTTCTTCCAAAGCTTTCTGAAGTCGGTGAAGTGATGCTTGAATGGTTAAAGAAGAAATAATCTCATTAGTCAAGCAGCAATTAGCTCCTCTATTTAATGATCCGAGGATTCTAGGGATAGTTGTATTTGGATCACAAATGAAGGAGGACGCTCATCAGCAAAGTGATATAGATATCTGTGTAATCTCCTCAGATGGAGACATTTCAGCCCTATTTCACAAAATCCTGCGCTATAACCAGCCACCTTTTGATATTAAACTTTTTAGATTGCTTCCGCCGTATATTCAAATGGAAATCATTGAAAATTCGATTCCGATATTTGCTCGAGATATTTCTCGATTAAGAGAGTATTTCTACTTACGTCGAAAGACACTCGAAGATGAACTTGCACGATGCCAACTTTCGGAAGAGGAATTCCAACATATTGTGGAAGTACTTCAGGAGAAGTTCAGAAAATTGCGAACATAATAATATCTATAGTTTTGTCCTTCTTCTTAATGTTAATAAATTAAAAGAGTTCCACATCAGAGGGTTCACTTCAGAACGGTTTTCTAATACGTTATGAAGAAGGTAATTCCACTAGAATCTTTCCTGTATTGTCTAGTATTAATATCGCCCCCGAAGAATCTTCCATAGCATAATTCGCCTGGGTTATTATAGGTGGGTATGGAGCGGGTGGATACGGGGCGGCACTAAAGATGTGAATAAGACGATGATCCCAAAGACTAGCAAAAGAGCCTCGAGAAGCTTCATGAGAACGGATCAATCGCTTTTTTTGAGCAGTATCAAGGAATTGGAAAAGAGCATCACGTCCAAAGACCTTAGTATTACCTCCGCGTATAGACGGTCTAAAACCTGATTTCATTGTTTCATCGGGATCATTCCACTGAATTTCTTCAAAAACTTGAGCTAATTTCAGAGCTTGCTTTCGTTCAAGGCTTGCCAATTTAGAATGAGGTTTTGGGATTGATCGAATATCTTCTATTGTTGCTCCTTCAGGAATTCCACCATGAAGGGCGACGGAATGAGGCGTTGTAACTGCAAGAGACAGAAATTCGTAAGCTTTGAGGCATGTATTAAATACCTGTTGATAATCATCCCAGTTAGGGAAAACAGCTCTGAGTGCTTGAGTGAAACCATACCGTTCGTTCATTTCTTCCGTTTCATGATTTCCACGGAGTACTATTATCCTTTCTGGGTCTTGAATTGCCAATTTCAGCATAAATTCTAATAATTCCAGTTGTTTTGGACCTCTATCCACATAATCACCTAAAAATACTAAATAATCGATAGAGAGGTCGTCGGCTAATTTCAATACTTGCTTTGCGTTATCTAAATATCCATGCAGATCCCCAACAAAGAGGGTTTTTCCAGTTGAAAGGTTAATTACTGTAGGATAAGACCGAAGAGTGTTTTCAACTTCTTCAACTAATGTAAGCAGTTTAGTTAAGTTCGG
>JAEOTF010000056.1 GCA_016840025.1 Candidatus Hodarchaeota archaeon | reverse complement strand
GTCACTGAAATAAAGCATGCATCTCTGACTTGTTTTAAATAGAGGACCGTTCAAGCTTTTTTTCGTTTAAAGTCAAAGGAAAAGTAAAAATAATTGAAGAAAAGACTGAGAGAAGAATTTGTCGTAATTTATGATTACAATTCTAGAAATATAGCATCACTAAACTCCACAGCAGAATTATAAATTCAACAATCCGTACTATCCAAATGACTGCTATAGCTGCTTTCCAAGTAAAGCTTAGAATTACATACCACATTTTTTGAAAGCCAACTAACCAAACATCAAAAGAGAAAAGGGAAAAGAAGACCTTATCTCGAAGTTTTTCAAGATTTAACAGGTAATTAGGAGGAGTTATCGTGAGGATCTGAATAAGACCCATCTCATTATATAATTTAATTTTATTTAGATTTCCGCTGACTTCACACTGATAGAGAGAAAAATCGCGGTCTTTTGCGATAATAAAACAGATTATCCGCTTTTGGTGGGTTATGTTCGTTTACACGCAAGGTGCGACAAAATTATTATGATAGAGAAAAGATACGACAAAATTATAGCATGTTAAAATAGTTTCAACTCTCAAATAGAGATGAGATAATCTTTAAAATAGACCTTGAAATGCTGCAAAAAGGAGTATAAATGGTTCTATTTTTTAAATTATAAATTGTGTCGCGTTTAATTCTTATGATACACATTTTGTCGCTATATTTCCCATTTTAGTGTTCTCGAAGTCTAGCTGATTAAAGATACAAACAACAAAACAAATAACCCTATTAACCAGCAACTATGTCTTCGGATTATTCAATATCGGAGTAACTTTTTCTATTCATTTTTTCCTTTCTTTCTCTCCCTTCCCAAGCCACTTACAGGATTCATTTAAAAATGTGTAGGGGAAAAATCTTACCACATTAGCGAACCTTTTTATGTAAATCATCTTAACAGTGCTATGGGGATCTTCGTGGCACTCATAAGCTTTAGACTCTCTACACAACTCCTCGCAGAACTTGATGAGCTTGTTAGACAAGGAACCTATGATTCCAGAGCAGACGCAATACGGAAAGCACTTCAAGCCCTACTACTAATTGAAAATCTGGCTATAGAAGGGACTACTAGTCTCAATCAGCTCACTACGGTGCAAGGAAGTTAGAACAAAAAAGCCTAACAGGGCTTTTAATTTTTTTTTCCTTAAGAGAATAGTACGGCAATATTGGTACAATTTGCAGAACATTTATGGGAATAGCAATAAATTTTTACTGTGGATCCAAAAATCCGTTTCTCTATCTGAAAAAGTGAAAAGATACGGACATTGGAACGATAAAGGTCTTATTCTATCGCCTACCAGAAGACTTTGAGACATTTTTAAGATATAAATTTTTGAAGAATGAGTCAATGTATTGGATAGATATGATTATCATATTTGGAAGAAGAAGAACTGATTTAGATATATAGAAGTAGAAGTGATTTAGAGTATAATATGGAGCGGCTAGGATGGCTCGCACAACTTATCTCTTTAAAATGGTAATGTTGGGGGAAGGTGGAGTAGGGAAAACATCTCTAATTTATCAATATATGCATTCAAAGTTTATGGACTCAATGAAGGCGACTATCGGGGTGGATCTGTTTAAAAAGAGACTTGACCTTACTATGGAAGATAACTCCTTTGTTAGAGCTTCAATAAGTGTATGGGATTTCTCTGGCCAGACAGAGTTTAAAAAAGTACGACCAAGTTTTTATAAGGGAGCAATGGGTGCATTTTTGGTCTTTGACTTGACTAATCTGGATTCTTTTAGTAAAGTAGCTCAATGGCATGCAGAATGCGTTCAAAATGTAAAAACAATAACACCTCTATTTCTTTTGGTAGGTAATAAAGTAGATCTCCGAGAAGAGCAAGCAGTAACTAATCTGCAAATTGAAGAAACAGCCCAACAACTTAATGTACCCTTCATTCTCACGAGCGCAAAAACCGGAGATAATGTTAACCAAGCATTTTATGACATGGCTATTGAGCTTATTAAACGAGCAAGAGCTACTGCTTAGAATGAATTAATTATTTCTAATCCAAGCTATTCAAAGACAATAGGACAAAATTAGGATGTTTTAAGATTTCTATTTACTCGGAATATTCTGCAACATATAAAACGAATCAGGTAGAAATAATCAAGTGGAATATCAGAATTTTATAGCAATTAGTCAAAATTTGTGACTAATGATGTACTTATAATTAAAAAAGTGGTCACTAACATTGATTAAATAGACCGATATTGAGATGTTACTGCGGAATTTGAGAGAAATGGATTACGATTTACCTAAAAACGTTAAGGCTGTTATAGTGCCTCAAATTATGTGAAAAAATATTTAGAAGGTTTACTTGTGGTGCAATCAGCCAAAAAACCTGTTAAACAACCGAATATTAAGGTAATTCCTAATAAAAAACGGAATAAATTAGCGGTCGCAATTACAGGCATTTCCTTTGCGGGAAAATCAACATTAGTAAGACGTCTTCAAACGGGACATTTCAATGGAAATCTGGCTCAAACTTTAGGATTAGATATAGAGTTTATAAAACATGAAAACACTCTTATTCAACTCTTCGATCTTGGGGGACAACCAGCATTCCGGAAATTAATTTGGCAAAACTATGTGGGATTATCCCACGCAATTATATTCGTATTAGATGCAACAGATCGAACAGCATTGGATGACGCACGAAAATGGTTTTGGCAGGTAAAAGAGTGGGCATCTAATGCCAAAGCGATTGCATTTTTAGCGAATAAATGGGATTTAGCAAATCATTTATCACTTGAAGAGATAATAGAAGCTTTAGCTCTTAAAGAATTTGCAGAGACACATGATAAAGCGTTTCATATTTTCTGTACATCGAATAAAACAGGACAAAACATTAATGAAGCGTTTAATTGGCTTAAAGAGCAATTATTTTACAATAATCCCCTAAAATCAAATCTTATTCGTAGTATTCATCTTTTTTTTCCTAAAAACATCCCATTTCTTGACCTTGAGCTTAATCAGATTAATAATCCCCAAGACAAACCATCAACAAAATTTCTATCATCTATACTCTCTGTAACGGATGAATTTCTCTCCTCCGATGGAGTTCAATCGGTTAGCACAGATCACTTCAGCATGACAATTGTGCGAAGAAAAAGTGTAACTTGTATTATTGTATCCAATACAGAAGATTCCACTTCTGATACCAGATTACTAGCTGAAAATATATTAGAATTCAGTAAAGAAAATCTTTCCAAGGATCTATCGATGGATAAAATTAAGGAAAGAATCAAGAATTTCTGTATTGAAACGTGTAATTCTTATCTAGATTAAGAAAACATTCATTTTAGTCCTTAAAATCGCATACTGTATCATTTGTTATGATAGACCATATACTTGATTTAAAAGAAGGTAAGCTCTAACAATGATATGACATTTGATTTCTGTCAAATGATACACAATGGGTTAGAACAAGGAGCTTGTTTGACAGAGAAGGATAAAAAGGAGTCACCAGCCTGTCGTGTGACACTTCGGCGCAAAAAAAATCAGTACGAACGATTAATACGTTCTATGCATTTAAGTCGTCCTGAAGATTATTATTCGATCTATCAAAGTGGTTGTAACCATTCATGTCTGAAATGTCATTCTCATTATTTCTCTAAAGTAGCTTCTGGCGAATGGATGTCCACAGATCAAATCGCTGAACTTTCAGGTGAATATTTAGAGACTGTAACTGTTGAAGAGCCACGTGAACGAGCTACAATGTGGCATGCAGGTGATTTGTGCCAACACTGCGGTGCCTGCGTGCTTGAGCAACGAAAATCCCCTCACTGCCCTCAAAAATTGGATTTACATCAAGTTGTCCTTTCTCCTCAGGGGTGGGGACCAGCACGCAATATTATTGCATTTACAGGAGGAGACATCGCATGTCAACCACAATTCTATGCAGAAGTAGCCGAAAAGATTAAAGATCAAGGAAAAGGATGGATTCTTCTTGAATCTAATGGATACGGTTTGATACCTGAAAATTTAGATATTCTTGCATCAGGTGGAATCGATTCTTTTTGGTTAGATATCAAAGCTTACGATGAGGATGTCTATCGTAAACTTTGTGGCACATCTAATGCGCAGATACTCCAAAGTGTCCAAGAAATAATTGATCGAAACTTTGTCCTTGAAGTACTCACCTTATATATCCCCGGATGGGTGGAAACCAATGATCATGTTCAAATAGCTCGATTAGTAGCTGAAACTGATCCTACCATTCCTACAACTTTATTAGCGTTTTTTCCAGAATATATTTTAAAAAATGTAAGAAGTCCCAGTTTCGGTGCAATGATCAAGTCTTTCGCTGCTATGCGTAATGAAGGATTAAAGAATCTACGATTTGGTAATATAGGAATGTTCTGTCGCACAGTAGAAGAAAGGAATTTGCTTCATACTCTTTTTGGAGATCGTATTACCTAATTTTCCGGTATTAACTCCCTTGGAATTCTTCGTACACACTTATTAGAGCATTGTTTCACTCAATTTTTGGTTGTGTACTCTAATATTGACACAGCCTAGAATTCTCTACTTTTTACTAACAACGATAGATTGGTCTCTTAAATATAGTGAAACTGCTTACAAAGCCAAGAATCGAAAAAAAAGAGAACAGTAGGGGATTAATGGTTATGGCTGTCTCCCGTTCTTTTTCTTCCGCTGTGTCCACTGTCCCACTGTCAACGCGACCCACGGGGCGACAAAGACCACCGCGAACATGCCGAAGGTGGCGAGGGCGGCTGGATCATATTCGTCCACAGACGGAGTATAATCGACCGCGGGTGGGTCAATATAGATCACAAAGGTCTCGTTGTCGGACAAATAGCCGTTCTTGGACGCATTGACCTCTAGAGTGAATTGGTCGGGGGTATAATCTAACTGGAGCGTATGCTGTCCAGTGTTATTGGTGTAATCGGCCCAATTATGGGTACTGTTAGAGATCTCCAATAAGACATCCCTTAAAGGAACGCCAATCCCATTTTCAACACAAAAGGTGACATTAATGGTTTGATTTGTGGCGAACAGGTCTTGCATCCCTATATGCATCTGGGAAAGTATTTCTACCGAAAAGAGCTGCACACGACGATTATTTAGGTCTACGACATAAATATTCTCGGCAAACACGTCAATTCCGAAAGGATCATCAAATTGTCCATCACCAGTCCCAGGAGTCCCCCATTTCGTAATAAATGTGCCATCACTACTAAAGATTTGAATCCTGTCAGGTCCAAGATCCGTGACATAGACATACCCATATGAATCCACTGTAATACTATAGGGAGAATCGAATTGTCCATCGCCGGTCCCAGACGACCCCCACTTGCGAAGAAAGGTGCCATCACTCGTAAAGACTTGCACACGATCATTCCAGCTGTCCACAACATAGACCTCGCCAGATGAACCCACGGTAATACAATAGGGATTTGTAAATTGCCCGTCCCCAGTACCATACGACCCCCACTTGCGAAGAAAGGTGCCGTTACTGGTAAAGACTTGGATGCGGCTAAGAGTAGTGTTAGTATCGGTAACATAAACATAACCGTTAGAATCCACTGCAATACCATAGGCCTCGGAAAATTGCCCATCGCTAGTGCCAAACGACCCCCATTTACCAACATAGGTCCCATTAGGGGTAAAGATCTGCACACGATTATTATTCGAGTCCACCACATAGACATACCCCGAAGAATTGACCGCAATACCTTTAGGGTAATTAAACTGTCCATCACCGGTGCCACCCGACCCCCACTTGCCAATAAACGTTCCAATAGGGGAAAAAATCTGCACGTGGTAATTTAAGAGGTCAGTCACATAGACATACCCCGAAGAATTAACAGCAATGTCAATGGGAGCCCCAAATTACACATCTCCAGAACCATAGGATCCCCACTTTTTTATGAACCTAACATCAAATTCATCTGAAGCATGTAGGGCACGCAAAGAGGACGTTTCACCCCGTTTATTCGGCAAATTGGTGGTGGGTTCCTTTATTGACACCTTTGGCTTTTCAGGTCGGACAACACAACCATTTACTACTAGGAGTACGACCAAACTCCCTACTAGAAGCATATTCATGTTTTTGTTAAGTGTTAACTTTCGCATTTGTATCCCTTACCTAATCTCATCTGTTTATATGATAGCTAAAGAGGAAGAAATCAGTGGATTAATAGTATAAAAAGTTATGCAGGGGTGAATAGGGGATTTACTGTGGAATTAATAAAATGAATAACTGGGAATAGCGATTTACTAATGTAAATGCAAATTTGTCTGTGATAGAATCGTTTTAAAAGAATTGTAGTTGAGTTAGACCTGGAAAAAGCCCTCGTTTCCATAGAGAAAACGAGGCTTGTTTGTGTCAGTATATGAGGACGCTACCGAAACTTCAAACCCTGACAAACTTGGACATGTATAAAACCATGGCCCAACCTTCTCACGATTAGTGGAAATCCGTCTCGGGGGGCTGCCCCACACGCATTTAGCACATGGGGATGACAGATGTTGCCATCTGGCGAATCTC
>JAEOTF010000381.1 GCA_016840025.1 Candidatus Hodarchaeota archaeon | reverse complement strand
TCATTGACATAGTTGTATGAGAATAATACATCTTCCGCATCGAGTACTTCGCTAGTATCACCATAGTCATGCCATCTGATACCGTCTCGAAGAGTGAAGTTGAAGGTCATACCATCGTCGGAGATCGCGTAAGACTCGGCAAGCCAGGGAATGTAACCGCCTGTTTCATTGGTAATTACCATGGGTTCCCAGAGCATACAGTCTACATAGGCTGTTCGACCGGTCAAAATCTCGTAGTAGAGCATCCCATCGGGATTACCATCACGAACGAATTTGAAGTATCGCATAACCCACTCCAGACCATCCCGGGCACCGGGAAGATTGGTAGTGTTGTGGATGTTCAGGCCTGTCATGGGGTTGTCCCAGGAGATTAATCCATTAGGAGTATAAATTAACCCATCAATACCCTGACGGACTGGCATGACGTCTTTTTGGTACAAAACGTGCACAAAAGGTACTTCTTCTGAAGCAATCGCCTGTTGCTGGTTGATGTAGAACGGTACAACATCCATGGTACTGTTACCCATGAAGTCAAGCGCAGCGTCCATAGTTGCATTGTGGAAACCAAATTCGTTGCCACCGCTTGGATAGTCGTTCTCAGTGTGTAAGAGGCCTGAGAGTCCAGTGGGAGTAACAGGTGAACTGCTTAAAGCCATGTAAATGAGGTCGTAGGGTCGAATAGTGTTCACAGGGTCTGCACCGTCTTCATAAGCGGTACCATTTTCATAGTACCCAAAGTCTTCCAACTTGGGATACATCACTGCAGACTCTTGGTGTATATGGTTAATGTGTATTCCTACTGCGGCTAGATAGGATTTCATTAAACTACCCGCAATAAATCCGGCACCATCACCAACAAGAGTCAACAGTTCAAATCGCATTTCTTCTCGGTTAACATCCCAACCGCTGACTTGTGCTGGCTGAGTAACCATTGAAGAAGCTGCAAGGCCCCATAATATGAGGGCCATTAGAACTATTTTCATTTTCTTTGCTCTAATCACGGTATATTTTCCTCCAAGGGAAATTATATCAAAAATTGGGAACTTGCTTTTTAAAGGCATACTATGTGCAATAAATCACACATTGAACTAAAATTATTGACCAACAAAAATCTCTTTACTCTGATTTATAAGGTTCAGAGAAAGTATTTGTTGCATCTTCTGGAGTTTCAGGTCTAAAAGTATTGAAGAAACAAATTTCAATTGTTTAGACTTTTTTTTCAGATTATTCGTAAAACTTAGGTTTTTTAGCGTTATTTGTCTATATTTTTTCTTCGTATGATACAAACTGCGTAATTATCTTCCTATTTTCTCATGAGACTTATTTATGATTTTTTTTAGCATGTTAGTGCGTTTTGTCGCTATTTAACATGGTTAGAAAAGTAATAATTTCTAGTGTATAAATCATAAAATAAGCACGTATAACCCCTTGCGGGAGTATTTGTGATGATTTATTTTAGTTTAGGTTTTTTTAGTTTCTGAAGGCTTATGTAGAGAAAGAACAAAATAAATAATATTTCGGGAATGCTAAGGAATAAAGTTTCTTCTTCATTAGTCGATGAAGATGTGCTAACTAACGATATTGGATCGGGAAGTCCGTCTCCATCCTGATCTTTGAGAACGCCTTCATTTATTAACTCCTGAATTCCTAAAGTAAACGAGGATGTAGCATCTAAGGGTGAATAAGATGTTAGTTCTGCTGATGAATTGTAGAAGATAGAAGAAGGAGCGATAAAGGAGTTTGCGGGAGATGCATAATTTAAATAGCCTGCTATGGTGAGTTTGGTTAAATTTAATATTTGAGCGACAGTTTTTCGAATGTTTTCATTATGTAATATCGGATGGGCATGATTAGGAAATAAAGCAAGAACTTTCCTCCCTACAGCAGTATGACTGGTGTAGGAAGATTTTGACATTTCTGAAAATCTTTTACCTGCGTCATAGCAATCATCAAGGGCGTGAATTTCGGTCAACTGAAATTTCTCTATTGCTCTATCATAATTTGGGATTCTAATTACACATAATGTTTCAATTGCTGAAGAATTAATCAGAATAGGACGATGATAATTTTCAAATAGATCATTCCTTCTCTGGAAATTTATTTTCAGGGAAGAATTGGCGTTTTCAATTATATAAGGACCTGTACCTACCGAAAAGAAACTATTGGACAGATTTTTCCATGTTTTCACTGACGCAGAAAAGTTTTGAAGCAGATGTGCTGGATAGATAGGATTTTGAAGAGCTAAGAGTAGTTCATTATTCTCACAGAACTTAGTGGAAAGAAGGAGTGCGGTTTCGTTTATTTTTTGTACAGAATTGGGGGCTGTCGTCAAATTTCCTAGAAGCCAAACTAAAGAATTGTAGTACGCAAAGTTAGAATCGTTTCTCATAGCATTAAGAGTAAATAAAACATCATCCGCTGAAAAAGGGATTCCATCGGTAAATGTTGCATTATCCACCAAGGTTATGATCCATTGAGAGCCATTTGCTTGGTTTGGTATCATTTGTGCGAGATTCGGGATTATATGTCCTGTAGAATTCTCTTCATATAGCGAATCAAAGATTAAACAACCAAAATCCTGCTCAAAAGAATTTAATGAGAGTAAAGGGCAAAAATTGGATGGAAGACTATCGATGGCAAGTGATATATTTAGGATCGGGACTTCTTTAAATTTCCAATTCCAGATTCGACCTGGTTTAATAGTATCAATACTTTGAATCTCGGGGATGGTTAAATAAATAGAATTAGGGTAACTAAGAGGTACACTTACATAATTTTCTACTAGAAAGGTATTCATGGTTGAAAGGGATGAATATCTGTCAAAAAACGAGTTATTGTTAGTAAAATACCGAATGTACGCATTTATAGTATCATTTTCAAAGAAAAAGAAATTTTGTTGAGATTTTTGCGAACTTATGAATATGGATGGGAGGTTAGGCCAAGGAACATCAGTCCATTCTATCAATGCAAGGTCAAATCCTCCTGCTAGAAATGTAAGATTTGTATTATTTGGAGGTATCTCCTCTCCATATAGTCGAGCCATTAGATCATTTGTTGATGTAGCATATATTGATGGTAGAATACCCACTTCTTTATCCTTTTTATTAGAAGTTAGACCCTGGGTTGATAGATCGATGAAGTGAGTAGCTATTGAGGTTGCAATTCTTTTTTGGGCCTCCGACGCTACATCACAGAGTATGGTAATTGGAACATCTCTTTCCTCATTAATAAGAGGGTAATTTATTGATGGATATGGTGTTGTGGGGATACTGTAAGAAGGGATGATTATTATGAGGATAAAAATGTATACAAGACTTATAAGCAGGGAATGCAATCGTGAGTGTATGCTTAGACATTGCTTACCCATAATTAGTCCTCATTCTATCTGTATTAGTATGCACAGCCATTAACGTCATGACAAGAGTAACAAGGAGTGAGAAAAACATTTTATGATGGTTTATAATCATCTAAACCTCACTTTCTTCTAAACTTAAGTGTATAGAGTACTATCTCCTATCAAGTACTCTTGATCGGGCATAGTTTCATGTGTTCTCGTTGCAAAAGCTTGTAAATTTTCTTTTATTTTATCAGCATTCTCAGTTAATGGAGTAGCATCTATATTTAATTTTTTAAGCCTAGATATTTCTTCCACCAGCTTACGTGCTCCAAATGGATCTGGAAAATGAGGAATTGTGTTAACTAATAAGGCATAACCATCGATACTCCGTAATATGGTTTCATTTAGGACTGCGCCTACTAGATCTGGACCAATATATCCTCTCTTTAAGACAGGAATTTGAAGAGAAGCAATTCGCTCCTTTATATCGGGTTCTGCTACTAGGAATACCTCAGGATTTTCCTCACGGGAAGCAACCGGAAAACCGCCGAGACAAATTATTTCCTTTACTTTAGCAATATTCATACCCCAGTCCAAAGCTGCATTAGCAATCCAGTAGTATGCCTGAAGAGAGGTAGGTACTTCCCCAATGAAGACAGAAATGTCCTTACCCGCATATATCCTGAAGGGGTATTGGAGAATTCCTTCAAAGAATATACTGATAGGTGGAATCAACGGACTTTGAATATATCCAACAACATCCAAATTTAACTGTTCTACAATATATTTAGCAGCAATTACGCCGCTTAATCCAGGTGCAGGGAAACCTACAAGCATTGTAGACGTTTCAATCCCTTTTTTACAAATACATTTTGCTAAAAGTGGATTTAATACCTTAGTTTGAGAATCTATCGAAGAAGAAGAACGAATTCCTTTTGTCATTATTCCTACACTTTTCCTTCTCAAAATCATTCTAAACTTTTGAATAGCTTAAAATCTTGCTTTTTTGATAAGTATTCTTAGCTTTAGTAAGATTCCGTGAGAAAAAGTAGAAAGGAATGAGGATTTTTTAGACTTCTCATTTACCTTCTCATTTGTTTATTCCATAATTTTGAAGAAAAAGAGACAAAGATACCATAAACTCTTATAGGATTTATTCGTCAATTAAATAAAAAAAATTATTTTTAATTCCCTACTTCCCAGTTAGGAGCTAATTTTCACTTTTCCTGATCGAGATCAGAGTTTGTGAATTTATACTTTTGATGTAATTACTGAATATTTTTAAAATAAAATTTTTATTTATAAAGACCCTTTTTAAATAATTAAAGAAAAGTGTTCTCTATGTCGGAATCCATAACTGCGAAACTTCGAGATTTTTTTGCTGATATCATTAAGACTTCTCAGCATGTCCGAGGTGGAATTTGCACTTCTGATGGGCTCCCCTACTTTTCAACCGCTATTGGTTCTCAATCAGAGCAATTAGATGATCTTATTTCACTTATGATTGTAGGTGTCGCCGAGAATGCAATTCGTTATGGATTATTACAAGAAGCTACTCTCCAATTCGATCAAGCAGAAATCTATGTGCTTTCTATACCTGACCGCCCCCAGTTTTACGCATATTTAGTATTTACATCTAAGAAAGTTCCGCCTGAATTTTTTCGTCAACTACTCTTCGATAAGCGATTGAAGCTTTCCTATATGCTTTAAAGTTGCTCTGAATTCTATTATTTAGTGATTGATGACGACAGAGGGCCAACATTTAAATCTCATTATTCACCAAGAACGCTGTTTACTTAACTCGGCCTTTTTTTGTTCCACTTCATCAAGCATGGATGAATATAAGTCCAAAGTTTGTAGGTGCTGGATTCTCACTTTTTCAATCTCATCTTGAATTGATTTAGGTAGCCATGAAAGTGAATATTTATCAAAATTGATGTGTAGGGAATACTCATATCCTATTGTATGCATCTCGATCTGACGAATCTCACCCCAACTTTTAGCGTTTCTAAGTTCTGATAATAGTGTTAATAATTCTTTATAAACTCTTGTGGTCCATTCCTGAATTTGATGCACTTCAATAGTAAGTTCCTCTATTTTTACCTTCATGAAATTAGTTAATGAACTTTGTGACTGTATTCGTTTTCTTTCACGCCGTATTCTACGTTCTCTCTCTTCACCATTAGCTCTCACTTCTTTTAAGAGATATAACACTTCAGCTTGTAATTTCTTAATTCTAATAATGTCTACTTCCAATTCTTCTTGAGCTAAGATCGGTGATTTATTTGTAGTAAGATTAATAGATTCTACTTGTTGTTTTGTTTCATCTATTTTATTAATGATTTTCTCCAATTTATTCAAATCTGTTTCGTTAACTATAACATCCAATGTTTTACCTGACCAATCTATTAAGGAATTCAACCAATCAGTTGTTTGATCAAGAATTTCTAATGTATCTCCTAAATCTTGTTCACTTATCATTGGAGTTGGCTGTCCTTGACCATCGGTTGCATTGCTTCTTGACATATTTTCTTCCTCCATTGGGGAAAAATCTTTAGATGCATGAATATTTGTAGTTTTTGAATGTATAGCGTCCACTGGTTTTTGAATCTCAGAGATTAATGATGTTGGTTTTTCTGAGGGGCTTTCTAACTGCTGTAAACTTTCATGTTGTATATTAATTATTTCATCCTTTTGAGTAGGAGTAACCAGTGTAGATTTCAAAGATGTAGAAGTATTTGCTATATGCTGAAGTTGGTTTGTTTGAGGTGTTGTTGGTAGAAGATCAATAGAGAAATCAGGGAGGATTTGGTGAATAAAATTTTTGTACTTGGTATATGCTTCAATTGCTACAGAATCAAAACCATGTATTTTCCAAGATCGAAATGCTACATTAGTTACGTTTAGGGCTTTCATATTCATTGCATAGAAAGCTCGTGAGTTTTCAAAGATAGCTCCTTCAAGATTAACCTTTTTGTTATTTTTAATACTATTAGAAAATTGTTCTAAATAGGAAAATCCTTCAAAGGCCAAGGGGATATTTATCTCGGTTTTTAAATACCGCATCATTTCAATATAAGGGATTTCTTCCGAACTTTTCCTCGCAAGACTGAAGAGCGAAAAGATAGCAGTTTTGAGGGACTCATGTGCAAGAGCTAGAAAGTAGGTTTTGTTCTGTTGTCGAAAAAAGAAAAATGCGAGTGTCCAGAGTGAACAAGCGATTTGGTACAACTCCCATGCCTTTTTTTCCAAAGTAAATGATTCTTCGGGGGGGGAAGGACCGAATAGGAAGTCAAATGATTTCCAATTAGCTTGAGAGTCAGTTATTGTTTCTTCCAACCTACTCACTACTTCATAATTCTTACTCAACAAAATTCTCATTGTTGATCTATTTGATACTTTCTAAAACATTTTACTCAAAAAGTCCTAGAATTCTGACTTTACTTTCGTCGTTATTTCTTATTCATTCTCCTGATTTTGTAGGGGTTTGATCACCGAATTGAAAAAGAATAGAAGTGCCTACTATTATACCCAAAATACCAAGAACCTGTAAACTGCTTACCGTCTCCATAAAAACGAAAATACCGATAATGAGAGGTATTAATGTCCCAAAACTATTGGTAACGGGTACTACAATTATAGCTCTTTCCTGTTGAAAAGCAGCTTGTAGTGTAATAAAAGAAATGGTTTGAAAGATAAGGAGAAGATAAATATTCATATTAAAAAAAAATAAGGTCTCATCCCAGGTCGTACTTAGAGCCTTTGTAAACACTGCGCCTAATCCTGTGCTTATTCCTGCAGTTAAGCTTAATAAAATTCCATATTTCGTAGGAAGATAGAGAATATGTACAATATACGCCAGAATAAGGATTAATAAAGATAAAAAGACAAAAATCACAAGTAATTGAGGATTAAACGCTGATCCTGCTTCTTGTGCTTGTTCTGCTGTTATTCCCATTATTATAACACTTAAAATAGTGAGAATAACCCCGCTCCATTCAAATAATGAAATAGTTTCTCTTAAAATACTTACTGCGATTAACACAAGCACTAATACTCCCGCATTATTCAATGGAGCAATCAATGAAACAGGGGCAAGAGTTACCGCTAAAAAAAATGCACCCCATCCGATAAAAGTAAGGAAGGTACCTAATATCCATTTTCCACAAGCAAGAAAATACAGAAAAGACTTTGGGTTTCTAAAATTGATGATAGGGAGTTTATTAGCTTCACTCTTTTGAATCACTAGTCCGATATTCAAAGTCATAGTTCCTACGAGGGCAATACCCATCGCAATAAATACTGATGCAGCCATATTACATCGGTCCAGAACTTTTCTCATTTTAGGGAGATAAGAGAATCAATTAGCAGCTTTTTCAGTTATTAATTACGTTAGTACATGAAACATTTTGAATTAAAATCCTAGAGTCTCAGTCTTCCTCTGAAATGGTCGAGTTATTCTTAATAGCATACATCTCAAAAAAAGAATTGATAGATTCGAGGAGTTTGATTAACCCCGTCCCTGTAACTGCACTTGTCCCTATAACTTTCCATTTTGTTCTCATTAATGATTCTGAAAACATTTCGCTAATTTTATCTGGAGATATTGCTTGAGGTAGATCCTGCTTATTAGCTACTAGAATTATAGGGTTGAGTTGTGCTTGTGTTGTTTGAAGGACATGCTTTTCTAAAGCCTTTTTTGACTCCAAAAAGGACATTTCATCCGCTGAATCAACTACATAAACGATAACTTTGGTTTCAGCCTCATCTAACAATTCTTTCCAGATACTTCGAAATAGTATATGGCCACCAACGTCTAACACACTTATTCGCATTTTTTTATAGTCAAAAACGGCGGAATTCAGGCCTATTGTAGGTTTGGTCTGACCTAGGTAACCTTCGAGGATTGCGTGAGAAATACTTGTTTTTCCAGCTCCTGCTAATCCTAAAAATAATACAGGCACTGATATGGGCTCTTGAGTCTTGGGAGCAATCGTTATTCTTAAAAATACCTGCATATCTTCAATTGGTTCATCATAGAAAAGGTCTGTAACAATATTCCCCAGAGAACTAATTTCTGTCCCTAGTGATGTTCGGAGGGATATTCTCGTTGAATAATCCGGATTGAATAATTGACGAATTTTTTCAAGAAATTCTTCCTGTCTTTCCCTCTTTCCCTCTTTTATAGCATTCCTCAATCCTATAATGTATTCTTTTCCCCGAGAACTCGTTATAACCCTTTCAATGACCTCTTCCTCATTCAATGAGCGAAACCTCACGACTTAAAAATTCTTTTTTATTTGTTAAACTTTCAAACTTAATATTTATATTTACTCTGAATCCTCTTAGTATGTTTTACCCCCCATTTTTGAGGAGCTATTGTTAAGTGCTAAAACCGTCATCTCGTTTTAATCACGTGAATAAAAGTGCTAAAAAGATTTTTCTAGTAAAAACAGTAATGTTAGGGGATCCAGCAGTAGGTAAAACATCATTAGTACAACGATTTGTGCATCATAGTTTTGGAGGTCATTATAAAATCACAATGGGGCTTGACCTTAGCATCAAAGAGGTGAATTTCCCTGAAGAAACCGTACGAATGCAGTTATGGGATATGGGAGGCCAGGCAGCCTTTAAAGCACTTCGTTCAAGGTTTTATACAGGAACACGAGCTGCCATTATGGTTTATGACGCTACTCGTCCTCAAACTTTCCAGAATTTGAATACTTGGTTGGAGGAACTCCAAACCAATTCTCAAACTTCAGTACCCTTTGTAGTCTTAGGTAATAAATCTGATTTATTAGATTTTGCAGCTGTGAACGATGAAGACATAAATGGGTGGTGTGTTAAGAACAATGCCATAGCAGCTTGGCAAACAAGTGCTAAAACTGGAAATAATGTAGAAGAAGCATTCAAAATCTTAGCTACTGTCATTCTAGAAGAGATTCTGAAAGAAGAAGAGGAACGTGATGAACAACCCGTAAAAGCGGTAGAATTTCAAGTCCCACCTCCGTTACCACGAAGAGAGCCTGAAAAATGTTAAACGAAGACTATTTCATATCTTAAACCAAGTACGGGTTTTTTTGTTAAAAATAAGAAGAAAAAGATCCCTTCATATCCTAAAATTTTAGCTTACGTTTTTTGGAACGTCTCAATGAAAGTACATCATTAAGTCGTTCTTGGGGATATTTCTTATCACCAATTAATGCTGCGATTGATAACATTACCTTGTCGGTAGCTGCACGATAGTCTTCGTACGTGCACTCTTTATCATAATGCTCCTCAAATGTAAGAGGTTTCCCTATCCGGATCTGAATGTCTCCTCGATTCGGTATATTCTGATCAGGTGGCCATAACTCCCACGTACCAACCATTCCGACAGGAATTACGGGTACGCGAGCTATGATAGCTAAACGAGCAACCCCGGTGTGTCCCCCATATAAGCGTCCATCTGGAGTCCTTGTTCCTTCAGGAAATATCCCAATTATCTTTCCATCTTCTAAAGCATCTATTGCGTTTTGAATGGCTTTCCGATCACTACTTCCTCGATGGACGGGGATTTGACCAAGGTTTCTGAATACAAAATTAGATTTTTTTGTGTAGAAATACTCTACTTTCGCTAAGTAATGGATTTGTCTCTTAACGAGACCAGGTACGATAAAATGATCTAAAATTGATAAATGATTCGATGCCAGTAATCCACCTCCACGCTTTGGAATGTTTTCCAAACCTACATGCCGAACGGTCCAATATCGACGGGCAAAAGGCATGATAATATTTTTGATAACTCTATAAAGCATTGAAATCACCTCTATCGGTGTTTGTAATGATCATAGACAATTTTCCTCACCTAAATTTAGGTTATTTTATCAGTCTATGGGTAAAACTTTTTTCCGTCTTAAAGCGTAAAAAGCTAAAATATAAGCTCAAAATCTTCAGCTAAGACATAACTTCGGAAAATAACTCTTTTTATTCTTATGATATGTCAAAAGGATAATAACCTCATTAAGTAATCCCTCTCGAGTTTTTTAATCATTTAGTTAAAAATAATGAATCTATACATATAAAATTATAAGATAAAAAGGTCATTTCACTTTCACTACCCTCTCTCTTAACGGTTCTTTTTTTTAGTTCCAATCTCTAATGGTAATAGGTCACAAATTTGGTCCCCACCCAGCTAAGAGGAAGTACAGAAGTTCAATCTTCCACAAAGGTCCCCTCCAAGCTTCTTAAACTACAGGGATTGAAAACTTCTAAATATAGGCCTAATTCTTCCTTCCTCTTGGCCCTTTATTCTTCAAAACTAAAAAATTCAATAGACAAAGAGATCCTTAAAATTCTATCTGAAGAAGGCGCCAAATCAAGACCAAATCTAGTCAAAAGGACTGGAATTCCCCGAACAACTGTTTTTGACGCACTTTCCCGATTAAACGTGCTCGGTCTTATCGAAGAACTATCATTGTATGAAAGGGGAAAAAAAGGTCGCCCAACAAAGGTTTTTCAAATCGCTTCTGGTTTATTAGAATCATTTTCCATGTATTCCAGTTCTATTGAAGATTCTTTCAAGAATCTCGCTCTTATTTTGGGTGTATTTACTAATCAAGGAATTCAAATTCTGAGTTATTCCGATTTGGATTTTATTAGCAATTCTTTTAATGTAGCTCAATTACTTAATCGTCAGATTCCTGCACTTGAAGCGGTTTTTGGAAAAGAAAATATAAGTGGTTTGTATGGCCCATTTCCTGTTATTGGCCATTCTGACCTGTTTACATCTGTATTCTCTAAACCTGAAGTTAGAAAATTGAATGGTAAAACTATATTACTAATTTTTCTCTTTGATCGGAAGATAGAGTCTCAATTTCCAGCTAGAAAGCAGTTAGAAGCTATTCTTTCTGAAGTTATCGAATATCTCCCTGATGAAAAAGATATAGATCCACTTTATCTAACTAGCTTAAAAGCTCAAATAGCCCGAAGATCTTTAGAATCTTAATTTTTCAGATTAAGAAACACTGAAAGGCAAAGTATGTATAGTCACAGGAGCAAACTCGGGGGTTGGCAAATCAACAGCTAAAGGTTTAGCTCTTCTTGGTGCTAAGATCATTTTAATCTGTCGTAACCATAGAAGAGGTGAAAAAGCGCGTAGAGAAATCATAAAAAAAACACGTAATGATTCTATTGACTTAAAGATACTTGATCTTGCTTCACAACAGGCGATTCGTCAATTTGTTAAAGAGTTTAGAGAAAAATACAATCGATTAGATGTTTTAGTTAATAATGCGGCTGTTTTTCTGCGTAAACGCTTCCTGACGATCGAAGGGATTGAAAAAACCTTTGCAATTAACCACCTTGGCCATTTTCTGCTGACAAATCTATTACTTGATTCTTTAAAGATGAATGTCCCATCTCGTATTATTAATGTTTCTTCTGAAACTCATAGAGGGTTAACAATCAATTTTGATGATATAAATCTAGAAAAGAAGTATTCTGGAATGTTAGCGTATAGTCAGTCAAAATTAGCGAATATACTCTTTACATATGAACTTGTAGAACGGCTTCAAGGGTCGGGAATCACTGCGAATTGTGTTCATCCTGGACTTGTTAGATCAAACATTGTTCGTTCATACGGTATCTTTAGCCTTATTTGGCGATTTAATCCATTTTTTATGAGTCCTGACAAAGCAGCGGAAACTTCAATTTATGTCGCATCTTCACCAGATTTAATAAGAATAACTGGAAAATATTTCGTGAAGAAGAAGTCTATTCCCTCATCAGATCTATCTTATAATACTGAAGCGCAAAAAAGACTTTGGGGATTAAGTGTAGAGCTTACTGGATTATCAGATTGAAAAATATGTAGATACTGTAGATAGAGTTCCTTCATAGTTCTTAATAATGAGTTTAAGATAATTTTCTCCATTTAGAGACAAAAAAGACTCTTAGTAGTAACTTCTCCACGACTTCACTTTTATCACAGCCTATGTGAATCTATAAAGTGATCTACATAGTATACTTATCACCGATATTTCGCTAAGGTAGCAAAAATGGTAGACATCGAGTCCTCTTTTATAGAAATAAGAGCCTATCAAGAGCTAGTGCTCCAAAAATTAGCTGACCACAACGAAAATGAGATGAATAGTATAGTAGAATTGGATTGTGGTCTTGGAAAACGAGTACTACAGTATATTTTAACAAAAAAATACCCAACAGAATCTTTTATTATAATTCTAAATTCTTCTGCTTCGCTTGGGGATACCTTAACCTATTTTCAGAAACTGGGTATTTCAGACTTAGGTTATTATAGGTCAGGAATGAATTCACGATTTCGATTATCGGTTTTGAAGAAGAATCGTATTCTTTTAACTACACCGCAATCCCTTGCGAACACATTACAGAAAGAATCAATGAAAATTCATAAGGATATTATCATTATTAATGAGATAGACTCAATAGTCCGACGTGTTGCAAATAGAAGGGTGTTGATCCATCCTTACAATTATCTAATACCCTATTTTTCAAATTCATGGTTCATTGGTCTTTCAGGAACGTTAAGGGACTCTCATGTGATAATTTCAGAAGATTCTGCGAAAACGAAACCAGATCTTTTAACACTGACCGAAGAACTGCCTGATATTAGACTAATAACAATGGATTCGTTATTTAAAAGCCCAGACCTGCAGAAATATATTCAAAAATCACATCTATCTGCCATTCCGGTAAAGGATTCATTCATGGAAGAAATTCTTAATGAAATAACTGAGAAAATTAAAGAAAGGCAGAAACAGATACTAGATCAGGTAAGGGATGAAGACCCCCAACTCTTGAAAAACACTCCTTCTGAAGAGTGGGGTAAATTAATCCCGCATCTTCCTGCTGAACATCAATGGAAACAGGATTATAGCAATTTAACATTAATCCGGAAGTATTTGACAGGTATGCAACCCGAAAAAGCTCGTAGGTATTTAAATTCGCCAAGAATTGCTGAAGTATTAGGTCATTACTGGAAGAAACTCCCAAAAATATCTCCCAAAATTGATATTCTCCCAGATCTGATAAAAAACACTCCTAAAAGTGTGATCCTCTGCTCTTATTTAGATACGGCAGATGCGATTTCAGAAGAATTAAAGAGAAAAATGGGGATCTCTGTGCTTATTGTTAGTGGACAAGTAAAGAATAAGAGAGAGATTGTTCACAATTTTCGTAATTTGAATGATCCAGTAATATTAGTACTAACAAATGTAGGAGAGCGAGACCTCGACTTACCAGAAGCGGATTTGCTAATAATTTATGATACTATCAACACAGTTAAGACTATGTATCAAAAAATGAAACGAACTCGGGGAGGAGAAGTAAAGGTACTCTATCATGCAAATACCTTTGAACAAGCTAAAGTGAATCGCCTATTCAAAAAAATTAGCGAAAACTATCCTTGGTCAGTAAATATTGATTTTCAATCTTCTCCCAACAATTTATCATAATTTTAACAATTCTAATATTGTCTTTATTGTGACCTGAACTTTTTTCTTAATCTGAAGAGTTTTATACAAATCTTCAACCTTTAAAACTTCCAAAACTTCCAAAAAGAAACGTAAAGAGAAGAAACAAGGTTAAAATTCTTTAAAAATGTCGGTGTGCGGAGAGATTTACTAGTAAGTCTTGAATACTTTCTTTCTCATGCGGAGAGATTTACTAGTAAGCTTTGAATACTTTCTTCCTCATAATTATTCATAGAGTGTAAAGAGAAGGAAAATGATAAACTGTTCTGATTGTCAAAATGAAGAAAATATTTTAGAAGAAAATGGGGAGTATGTATGCGGAGAATGTGGGCTAGTTCTTGGTCTTATTTATAATTCTTCAAAAGAAATCACAGCTAAGGAACAGAATAGCACATCTAAGAAATCCCTACTTGTAGATGTTCCCCAAACTGAATTAAGTGACTCCCGTTGGGATGCTCAAGGTAGTCGCTTATCTGCACAAACTGCAAAAAAATTTCGGAATCTCAAGATTAAAAACAACCGCGTGATGAATTCTACACAAAGAAGCCTTCGCCCTGCTTTTCATGAACTTAAACGACTTCATTCTCAATTAGAACTCCCTCAAAGCTGCTTGGATGAAGCTGCGTGGATTTATCGCCAAGCATATAAAGAAAACCTTATTCGTGGCTATAGTCGTCATGGAATTGCCGCAAGTTCCCTTTATTTGGCTACTAGAAAAGCTTCTCTACCTTTTAGTCTAAAAGAATTTTGTGAAGTTGCTAATGTAGATTCCAAGGAGCTAGGACGTTGTGTGCGATTGCTAATAATGCGGCTAGGCATTAAAAGTGAACGTCACGATTTACGTTCTCTTGTCTATCGTCTTGGCGCTGAATTATCCATGACAGTTCCTACTAGACGAATTGCGATCGATATTATTCGTCAAGCAGAAACAAAAGGTTTCACTGTAGGTAAAAATCCTAATAATATTGCCGCAGGCGCACTTTATATTGCAGGAATTCAGACAGGTGAACGTCGTACACAGCAACAACTGGCCCGAGTCGCTAAAACAACCCCTGTTACCATTCGACATCGATTCAAGGAATTAGTTAAAGTTCTGGGAATCACTGACATTGATGTACGCAGAGGAGCTGCTGCTATTCCAGTTTATATTGATGACCCCTATTCACTTATCGAAGAAGCGTAAAATTCTCTTCCTTTGTCATACACTTCTATTAGCGGGGAAATATATATCATTATACTCAAAATGAATATATAAGTTAAATTCTTGAATGTTTACATTGATAAATCCATTTTCTATGTCTAAATATAGTTTATTTTTAACATATTCATCATAAAGCCTTAAACCTAGCTCTAAACTCTCTCCTAAGAAAACAAAATTAACTGAGGTTGTTGCATTGGCCTTGAGAGTCAATGGTGCTCCAATTGGATAATCTGATGTAATTTTTGTAATGAAAATATGATATTTGGGATCAGATTTCCAAACAAGTCCCCCCAAAATCTTTACCCCGTCGGAATCACAAAAATAGAGCGAAAAATGAATGTGAGTGATATTAAGTGCGAAATTAAGTGGATTATAGACGATTGCTTGCGTGATGATCTTATAATTAACGTCTAACGAGAGAGGAAAAGTATAATTTAGAAAAATTACTGTATCCAAAATTCTAAAGTCATCGATAAGGGAATGGTTTGAAGGTGAAACTAAAGATACATTTTCCAATAACGGAAGCTCGGTATTAAAGATGATATTTCCGAGAATAGAGCCCATTTCAGCTTTTATATCAAAATTAACATCCTTTCCCATTAAAATACTCGCTAACATATTCGAAATTATGCTTGATACATTTTTCCATAATGTTATTTCACCAGAAAATAGGTTTTGGCCTTTTAAAAGGGTTATGTAAGGTAAAACCAGCTTTCCAATTCTAAAATTATTGTAATACACAAATAAATCAAATGAGTCGATGGGGATTGAAAGACTAGTGGGATTGAATAATGAAAAGGTAATTTTCAGAAGTAGAATATCTTCTAGACCTCTAATGAGATCAATTTCTTCTATTTTTGGAGAAGTTCCATTCATGCCTTCAATTACGACTGTTTTAGAGACAGGATTATTCACAGAGATTGGAAGTAACATTTTAGCTTCAATAGTAACTTTGCCGGTAATAACAACAGTTACATTCTCATAAGTGAGAAAGTCTGCGAAGAATAAACCTAATACATTATAGTTAATGATAGATAAGGAAGCAGTTGCATTGAACTTATGATTCTCCTTAATTGTTATATCTCCACTAGGAATATTGCTTTTACCGATTACTTCATTTTGGTAAAGGAGATTCAACTGTAATTGAGTGATTTTTCCATTCTCAGAGTCTGAACCTGAAAGTTGACCTGTAACGAAACCCGAAATAGTAGTTGATGTGATATCAGTAAGAGTTATACTTTCTATATCTACTTCCACCTCATCTATGGATTCTTTTACTGCCAATGTAAAGCTATAGTATGCAAATCCCCCTGTTATTAGAGTGAGTCCTAGTACGGTAATTAGAATGAGGAATACTCGGCTATGGGACTTAAACCATGCAATTGTTACCGCTTTTGACATAGGAAACACATCATGTCTTCCCAACGTCAGAAGGAAAGATAATGCTAAATCCTAAATAATTCCTTATCCTTCTATGTAGATTTAGATTAATCTGTGAATATAAACCTTATACATTGTTCTTGGAGGAAAAAAGATGCCTACCTATATTCTAGCCACAAAACTGGCTCCTAATCTTATTTCTGATCTATCTCAACGAGAAAAGATAGGTGAAACATGGTTAATGGAAATAAAGAGTAAATGCCCTGATGTAAAGTGGATAACCCACTATGCTGTACTAGGACCTTATGATTTCATAGATATTTTTGAGGCTCCAGATGAAGAAACTGCACTCAAAGTTTCGATGATAACACTATCTTTTGGGGCTTCAGTTGCTGAAACTTGGACTGCGTTCCAATACAAACGTTTTCTAGAAATTGTGAAAGAAATTGCATAAACTGATTTTTAATGACAAGGTTTTTCGAAATCAGATGTTAAAGCCCGATTTCCCTACACTTAGGAACTTCTTAACAAGGAAGATACGTTTTTTGGAGTTTGATCAACTTGTTTTTGATGGAAAAGCTCCTGAACAAATTCTTACCGTAGAAAACGTAGCAAAATCAGAGGCCAAGAAGTGGAAGAGTTGTCAGCGATTTGAAGGACGTATTCCTCTCTATTTGGTTGATACCGTTTTCAGTTTAAGAAGACAATATCTTTCTATGGTTCAAAGGGTCTTACGACCTTTCTATTTGCTTTACCCAAAGATAAGTTTAGACCAGCTAGCAAGTTGTCTTCCAAATGAATTCTATCATAAAATTACACCGCGGAAGAATGAAGGTGATGAAACTCATCCATTATCAAATTTATCACGATGGACAACTGTATGTGAAATAGCTAAAATCTTAGGACAAAATTATGGTACTGATATAACCGCTCTCAGAAAATGGGCTGAAGAAGTGGATTTAAAGAAAATTAATCGTGATCCATTAAATGTAAAAGGGGTGGGTATCGCTGGTTTACAATATTTACGTATGCATTCAGGTATTGATACGGTGAAACCCGAGATACGGTTAAAACATACCCTACGGGAATGGGGGTATACTTGGAAACATGATTATGAGCTAATCAAGCTTTGTGAGCATCTCAGTAAAGAAGTTGGATTTTCTCCTATGGAGTTTGGGTTTATTTGCTGGTTTGGACGGGAGCCGAATCTTGAAAACAGTTAGTTCTTGCCTAAGAAAAATAAACAACAAATTTATCGCATGTAGGAAAAAGGTTCCAATCTTAGATCTTTTTCTTATCTAAATCTCTCATTTTAGCAATTGTGCAATACCTACAGGGATATTTTTCCGAATTTTTACAATAAAATGTTAATTTAGGGGAATTTTTCTCTCAGGGAGTCATTTCGAAGGCGGAGGCGCGAACATCAACATTCCAACCAAAATTATTGAAAAATAACCTAAGTAATTCACTCCGTTAAACAAGGTTCCCGAAACCAAAGCATCTTCTATATCTTTTAAGTGAGCAAAGGAAATAAAAAATAGAGATAGAAAAAATTGAAATACAGATGCAATAATAAAACTTACTAAAAGAATTTTTACTCGTAGGATGGATTTTCGAGCAATGTTTAGGTTGATACACATCAAACCTATAGCAATTATATTCAGGATACTCGTTATAAAGACTACGATTGAAAGAACTCCCCCTCCCCAATAAAAGTTGATAATTTGTGAATTTATGAATAATGACCTTGTCCCTAAAATAATAAGTGCGGGGATACCCTTCATTCGAAAATTACAGATAAATTTATCGTAATAGAAATAAAGATAACTCACTGCAACGCCGAATACAAAAGTAATGACATAATATGGCACAAATAAATCAATTGAATCTCCATTGCTTTTTTGTAATTCTAAAATCCAATTATTTATTGTGGCCTCTGAGCGATCTATGTCCGATCCAGTGACAATGAAAAAGACAATATAGGCATTTAGTATGAATTGTAGAGATTGTGCTACAAATGTTATATAGAAGAGAATGATGAAGCGGGAATATAGTAGTTGAGTAGGATTGGACACAGAAGGCTTTTGATCTAACCTTGTACGCCTGATAATCAAGATGAAGAGTATCGTTGAAAAGAAAACTGCTGTCTCTATACATGCTTTATACACATAAGCTTGAGAAAGCTCCATACATTACTTGTCTCTGTATGAACTATTAAAAGCTTTGCATAATTCACAAATGGAGCCACTGGAAAGGTTAAAATGGTCTATTAACGCCTTCTTAAACTTCAAACTAGGATAGTACAATTAATAAGCTTCTTTTATTCTAAGAAAGATTCCAAGAAAGATTCCAAGAAGGTCATATCTTTTATTTATTTTATCTCTCTAGGTTGAATTGATGTTAAATTCAATTTTCTTCCCCTTTCTCTTGCCTCGCAAGCTGGATGTGAGCTGAAACTTGAAACAAGTTGATCCACCAATTCTTGTTAGTGCCTGTTTATTAGGTGTCAAATGCGCATATGATGGAGAAGGACGAGTCAATTCCAAGATTCTCTCCTTATTATCTGAAAAAACCTTGATCCCTGTCTGTCCTGAACAATTAGGTGGTCTAACCACCCCAAGAGCTCCTTCTGAGATTCAATATGGTACGGGAAATGATGTCCTTGAAGGAAATGCGAAGGTTATTTCTATTAATAATGAAGACATGACTCCTTATTTCCTTAGAGGAGCAAGAGAAACTCTTCGTATAGCCCAAATTGTAGGCGCTACGGATATGATTCTAAGACCTGTGTCTCCATCCTGTGGTTTTAATGAGATCTATGATGGAACTTTTTCTGAATCTAAGATCGTAGGGGACGGAGTGACTGCAGCCTTATTGAAAAAGAAAGGATTCAGACTTATTGATCCCTCCAAAAAATAGCGTTTTATCGTTAGCTATTTGTCGTAAAAATCATTCTAGTGGAGAAAGAAGAGTTACTCGTTCGTAGTGGATTCGTACGATTTATGCCACAGAAAATTCAGGTTATTTGATAGAAAAAAATGAGGAGTTAATTATTTTCTCTTCTTAAAAATAAATAGACAAGAAAATAATCCCAGACCTGTTGAAATAATTATCCCAGTACTAAGAGAGGGAAATTCTAAAAATACTTCTGTATACCAATAAACGTCATCTATTAAGACAGTTTCACCCGTTCCAGTACCAGGTAATGCAGTTATAACTATTCCTACCCTGGCATAACCGTTTGTACTATCTGTCTCATCGCTAAATTCATGATATGCCCAAGTTGCTGATGCGGGGAAGGTTCCAGATCCAGTACTATAGGAACCACTGCCCCAAGTTGAAGGACTGGATGAATAGAATTCTATTTTTAGATTTAGTTCTAAATGACTTGCGATGCCTTTATAATAAACACCAACTGTATAGGTGGCAGCTGTACTTACAGGCTGTTCTGCCGAATAAAATTGATCCGATTGCATTTCTGCGACCCATGTAATCAAAACAGCATTAGGGTCACTGTGTGTATCACCTGTTTCTTTTGATACTGTAGAACCACCCGTGCCTGTGATAGTCCAGTTATCCGGGTTAGCGCCATTCCAGTCTGTGAAAAATTGGTTAGTAGCCAGGCTATCAGATAAATCTCCTCTAGAAGTGGGAGAAGAGACTTTTTCCTCAAATATAAGTTTCTTAGAAGTGATTATCGTATTGTTAGAAAAATAAGACCCCAGAGCAAAAATGAAAAGACCACTCAAAACCATTAGGGATAGTAGAAGCATTTTGTGAATATTTTTCATTTTATCACCCAAACAAGAAATTAGACGTCTTAATCAGTCAATATTGCCTTATATTATTTGCGATTTATTATTAAGATTTTGTTTTTTCTGCACTACAAAGAAAGATAATAGAAAAAATAAACCAAGTTACTGTTAGATTATTCAAGTTTCCGTAAACCAAGTATTGGCTCCACCTTGGCAAAGAAATAGGAGATTCCTGCGACAGTAAAGAGACTTAACAGTAAATACCTTATATATTGCACGATTGGATAAATCGGAAACTTTTCTTCTGAAACGACCAGATGTGCAGGTGCTGCTAATCCAAAGTACAGGATTATGATAAAAACTAAACCAGTAATCGCACGAAAGAGAACAACTCGCTTGTTTGAAGTGTCAATTGGTAGTTTGACATATAGGTGTTCTATCACTGCTCCTATAGAAAGCCCAGCTAGAAGACCTGCTGTCATTGAAGTGTCTGCGAGATTAATGTCATTTCCTGCGAATGCTATAATTGATGCAGCGAGTAAATAAATGCCAATGGTAATAGGTATAATAAAGAGGATTAGACGAAAATAGCGTTGTTCGGAGTCTGTTTGCTTTTCTATGTTCCTAATTGCCTTTTCTATTCTTGGGACAATATACATTACAGAAACCACACCTGCCCCTATCCCCATGAGAATACCTACTACAACATCGGATAAATAATGCACACCAAGCACCATTCGTGTAAATGGGATGACAATACTTACAATAATTGTAATTACTCCTATAATACGTTTGCGATTCGCTGTTAAATACGCTGTACTCCAGAAAGTTGCTGATGTTTGTGAATGACCGCTTGGAAACGCATAAGTTTCCGGTACTTCTCCAAGAATATCTTCCACTGCTCGGATATCTTCATTATGCTGGTATGGTCGTTCAAATCCGAGTGTTCCTTTTAATAAAATGTTAATAAATCCAGAAATGACTGTTGTAAAAGCTAGGATTATTCCTGCTCGTTTATCAATACACCAGAATACTATTGCTACTAACATTACCGCAAATAATGTAGATCCAAAAAAGGTCACTAATCCTATTAATGTGTCGAATGAGGAATCAAATATCTCTTGAAGTGCTTTAACAAGGTCATCTTCAAATTCAACAAATGGTCTATCCATGTAATTTACTTCCTGTTATCTTCCTCTGAATAATAAAATAATTATATATATAATTAGCGCATGTCATGACTTTGTGCACTTGATCCATTGATAGGATGATGAGAATGGTTAGAACTCACAAGGTAAGGATTCTAACTGTCTTTATTGTAGTTTTATGGTTTAAATTCATTATACAATTTACTCAGAAAGTGAGTTTATAACCGAGTTTTCTTTAGATCTTGTATATAAAAACAATAGGACACTAACTAAGATCATTCCAATTGCTGTGACATAAAAAACCTCAACTAAACCTATAGCATCCCAGATCGGACCAAGCGTCATAGTAGACGTAGTTCGACCGAATGACACGTAAAACCCTAGAGCCCCTAATGCTGTCCCTCGCATTTTAAATGGCGCTCGTTTTGATGTTGCTCCATTTGTTGCAGTATATGCTGTAATCAAAGCGGAATTTAAGCAAATATATAATACCACTAAAAGCCAAAAGTCTTGAACGCTAGGAAAGATCAAAATTATGCAACATGAGAGAAGTAACGTGATAGAACTTGTGTATATGAAATCGAATTTGTCCGTTATTCTCCCTAGAGATGGTTTAAACCATATAATCGCCAGAGTTGACCAAAAAATAATTTCTGATACTTCTCCCCGTGTGAAACCCCTTTTAACGATGAGTACTGGTAAAAAAGTTGTCGCCATATACTCTGTGAAGGCTAGGAGAAATTGAAACATATAAACATGTATTAAATCCTTCGTTCGTGTTGCTTCTTTTAATGAATCAACCATTGAAAAAAAAGCACCAAGGATTGCCTTAGGAATACTGGCTACCTGCTTTTTTTGCGTTTTTTCTAGGCTTTCGGGTAAAATAATAATACTGAATAATCCCGTTAGAACTCCTATCACAGCAACTACACCAAAAAGATCCCTAAGTTCCCATAATAACTCATCCAGAAGAAATTTTGCTAAAAGTGATCCTGACATTACCCCCATATCTGTGAATTGAAATATTCGACCATTCGATTCGCCAAAATTGTCAGGAGTTAAATCACCGACAAATGCAAATAATGATGACCAGAAAGCACTCATTCCTAGAGCAATGAATAGTATAGCAAGTAAAACCAAAAGCCAATCCCTTGCTAAAAACATCAATGTTAAAGCGATAGTGTAACTAAAGTGTCCACAAATGATCAACGGTTTTCGTCCTATGATTTGTGACAATTCTCCCAAAGGTACACGGAATGCTAGCTGTAATAAGTTTCGTAAAGTAATAATTACAGTAATGATGAAGATAGTAGTCAAAAGATCCTCTTCAAGAAAGATTACAGTATAGATATTCGTCATTACCAATTGAAAAGTTGCAAAAAGTGTCGTTAGTCCTGCTATAAGGATTGCTTTGTCATTGTTCTTCAGTAATGGCATTTGTCAATGATCAACCACTGTTTTGATGCTTTTAAGATAAATCACAGATGGTTTTTCTTGTTCTTTTGTCGATTTTGTTTTTATAATTTAGGATAATACTTTAGTTTTCTATTGTACTGGATTTGTTAAGGAGATAACCATGCTTCATGAGTTTTTAAGAAAAACTGCACAGAGACATTTTCATGAGACAAAGCTATTGGTTGATCAACTTGATGATCGTTTCTTGGTAAGTGAACCAGCACAAAAAGGGCGCTCTTTTGGTGAAATTTTTCTACATATGATTCGATCTATTGAATATTATTTAAGAGGACTGATAACGGACGTATGGGAAGCTCTACCATACAATTTGCAGGACTACAACTCGGCAAATGCTATAAAAACGCTCTATGAGGAGGTTATTAGAAAAGCTGAAGATTATCTAGAACAGCTAACCCCCGACATCGCCTTAAAAATTCATCATGAGTTCAATCGTTCTGCAACAGAGGCTGAAATTCTTTTAGAAATGATTGAGCACTCCATTCACCATCGGGGTCAGATCACTGTGTATTATCGCCTTCTAGGAAGTGAACCACCGTCAATATCGTATATTATTTAGTCGAGTGATGTTAGAGGAATAAGAAAATGTCAAAAGAAGAAAGATTGCAAGAATTCAATGAAATCCCTAAAGTTAACTTTAGTAATTGCTTTGGTTGTTCTCCAAGTAACTCACACGGTTTAAAACTTCGCTTTTGGCTTTCTGATAAAGGTTGTATTAAAAGTCGTTGTGTTATCCCCAGTCATTTCTGCGGATTTGACGGTCTTGCTCATGGAGGAATCATTGCTACCCTTCTCGATGAGATTGCAGCATGGACGAATTTTGTTCACCTACAACGAATCGGAGTTACTCTGGAAGCTTCAATTCATTACTTTAAACCCGTACCGACAGATACAGAAATCCTTATAGAAGGTAATCTCATCCAAAACGATGAAAAAAAGTCCATAATAAACTCCACCATTCATTCTTCTGAGGGTACGTTATTAGCAGAGGCTAAAAGTACATGGTTACTTCCCAGCTCTTCAACAATTGCCAAGATGACTGGAGTGGACGAATCAGAAATTCAAAAGATGATAGAAAAGATGACTAAGCCGATTTCGGATTTTCTTGCTAAAGTTGAAAAAGGATAAGCTCTAAAACATCTAAAATTCGTGTTTAGCCTTACTGGATTTTTATTATTTTAATTCGCAAAAAAAAAGGAAATAAGATTCTAGAATTAATAAATCCCTGATAAATCAGGGGGATACGTTTCAAATAGCTCAGTCCCCTCTCTCTCAACAAAATGAGAAAAATCATGATACTCTCTATTCTTTCTAGATCCATATAATTGTAGATCCTTTTTAGGATCTTCTTCTAACATTCTGTTCATACTTATTCATCAAAATGAGTTACAAAAAAAGGTCATTTAAATCTTATCAAATGTTTTCGTGTATTTTCTAACTTTTATTGAAGATAATTACATCTCTATAGAGATAATTACAACTTTACGACATATAGAGAATTATGAGAATATTACTGGAGATGGTTGATTTCTCGCTGAATTAACATATCTACAGTAAGAAGAAGCATTCTATCGATATCTTCTGTGTCCTTTACAGAGCTAAAAAGTCTATCGAGTGTTTTTTCCAACTCTACTCGTCGAGGTAATGTTTCCTCATTTTTTTTTTCCAATATCAGCGAGAGAACCCCAAAAGATCTCTCTTGAAGTCGTGGGTCTGTCAAGTTTTTATCAGTTGCATAGAATCCATAAGCGAACGCTAAAAGTTCAGGATGTCCTCTTACAGGTAACGGGCCAAAAAGTCCTCTCATAGGGGTGTCCCCTTGCCCTAATGCTACGTGGATATAAATAGATTGTCGTTTTAGAAATGTTTCTATACCCTCTTCATTTTTATGTAAGATATCCATCCCTTCTGACACAAGAGGTACTGGTCCTATATCTATAAAAGTCGCTATAAAAATACCAAGCGGTATAGATCTGGATACACCCTCATTTAAAGAGGAAAAAGGAGATGGATTAGCATGTATCGAATAAACTGCCTTAGAACGTCCTTTTTTTCCTTTGCCTGGAGAAATAGTTGATCGTGTGACCCAGCCCATTGTAACTAACTTCGTTAGTGCATCAAAAACAGTTGTTCGGGGAATTCCTATTCTATCAACAATTTCAGCCCTTGTAGCAGCACCTAACTCGCGAAGTGTTTCAAATATTATCTTTTGATTATTATTTTTTAGAATGGGAGAAAGTACCGATTTTTCAGGTTTGCTAATCTTAGAAACTGATTTTGAAGCATTACGGGGCTTAACTGAGGAGAGTATCGACGAACCCATGATTTTACTCACTAATATCTTATCCTACGTTTTCTTTATAAGCATCTGAACACCCCTACCTGTATCTAATGTTGTCTTCGTTTTGGTCGAAGTTGTTTCTTCTTATTTGCATTTTGTCATTAATTCTCTACAATAGAAGGTTTTTATTAAGGTGAATCCGATGTTATTTTTTTCACTGTTGGTTTACACTCTTCCTTTTATTCGGAAAACCCTGACTAAATTGTGAAGTAATCGATTTTAATGATGTTTAGCATATTCTATTCGACTAATTACTATTTTATAATAGGTCTCGAATAAATAGTTTTTATATGGAAAATAAACGTTATTCAAAGGGTTTCTTATTCAAAGGACAGGTATTATCTTTATTCACTCAAATACCACACTATTTTTTCATAGCTTCTTGTCTCATATCATTAGGCATTTTTTCAATCGCGTAACGAAGAGATACACGCGGCATTGTAGCCTTGTTTTTTATAACATATTGAAAAACGTCATTCTGGAATTTGTTACTAGCTTCTTTGAGCATCCACCCATACCCCTTAAGCACATAGATGTCGGTATCATTAAACAAAGCGTCAGCTACATCAAAAATATGAGAAAGGTACTCACCTCTTCTTAGCGCATATATAAAAGATACAGCTGCCGCTCGTCGCCTCCAAGGATCAGTAGAATCTGTCCATTTTTTCACCTGTGGAATAAATTCAGGGAATTGTAAAAGAAAATAGCCCATTGTATGAACACAGAAATCGTCGCAGCTTCCCCATCCTGAAACATAAGATTGGATCCATTTTTCAAATATATAGAAATGACTGGGCTTAAATTGCTTTTTTGCTCTGAAGCTCCAATCAAAAGCGATAGCCCTAAGCTCAGAATTATTATTGCCTAATAAATGTTCACAAACCGCTAGAACTGAATTAATATCTTTTATATCCTTCTGTTTTAGTTCATTCCAAAAAATAGAAGAAATTTTGCGGACGATTGGAGTTGCAACACCCATACTGCGAATTATTATTTCTTTTCCCGCTACTTTCTTAGATGAAGAATGTTTAGTATATTTTTTGTCCTGTTTCTCTAAGTTAGCAATCATTCTGGTGAGGAGATCGGTCAAATATGATTTTTTTAATTCCACTTGACTAAAACCCCGTAAAATTAGACGCTTTGCTTGATCTCTTCCACCCACTTCGAAATTTCTTCGTGGAGTTCTGGTGGTGCAACAACGATTTGATCTAAAATCTCACTCTTTGAATTGATTGATTCCCCCGCAAAATCCGTTACTTTCATG
>JAEOTF010000380.1 GCA_016840025.1 Candidatus Hodarchaeota archaeon | reverse complement strand
CGTTTCCATAATAATGATATAGAACAAAACTTTACATTATGAATAGAACAAAATGATGAGGTGAAACGAAGTAATGAATAAACACACGAATCGATTTGTGATCATTCCCGTCATCACGTTGATTGCTAGCTAGCTTCGTTATAAAACCGCTATAAATAGAGCTTAATTTCTATCCGCGCGTGTGGCACTAAAAGTTTGCGAGACCTTCGGCTTTCTCGTTGCGCGTGCACGATACCCGCCACCTTGGTAGGTTAATGGTCATTTTGAAAAACTAATAAATCCAGTTATTTATGGTACCAAGTACTAGTCAGCACAATGGGTGCACCAACCTCGCATACACCACTGCAAGTCCCTACCATTCGTTCTCCCTTTCCTACGATCATAAAGTAGCCAGTAATATCTGCGGCAAATGTAAAGTAAATTTGTATTCGATAAGATGGGCTGTCTTCATTAACTAGCGTGATTGTTCCCCATACACGACTGTTCCCAGAATAGTCTTTATCCATATCAGCGTTTTCAATGAATTCGATTGTAGCACCTACCATTCCCTCAATGTTGCAGCTTGTGAACGTGCCTACGCCTGGCATACCTCGATAATGAGTTACTTCGTTTTTATCTTCCCACTGATGCTTTGGAGGGGGTACAGGACTACATACCATTGTAGCTTCAAAAAAATCTCCAGTTGGTGGCGCTGCTAAAATAGTTGTTGTGACAGCGGTTAACATAATTGGTAATGTCAGTAATAATAGGAATATAGCTGGTAAAACTCTATTTTGCATTGTCTTCATCCTGCTTTTTTCACCTCCACTAAAACATTTTTGATTCAAAATAAATTATTGGAAAACTCAATTATAATATTTGTGGAAAATTTATCTATCAACAGATAACCGTCCTTAATCAGCCTAACTCAAAACATTGATAGGCATCTTTATTTTATTTCTTAAGACCAAATATTATTTGAAATTACGACTGACGAAATTGGAGTCGGAAAATACCTCTTTTTCTTCGACCAAGTAAAACAGACAGTAATAACAGGAATTAAACGCATTGATGGAGATTATTTAGATGATGATGATGATAAAGTAGAGATAAAAAAGCTTCTTGATAATATGGGAAAATGGGAGGCTTTAATTAAAACTGGAATTAACTTGATTGAAGATTTAGAAATAATGCCTGTAAATAAAGCCACAAATAAACTTTATCAAAATGAACTTGGAGTAGAAAGATATATTATAAAATTAATAGAGGAAAAAACGAGACCCGAGTTAATAAAAGTTCAATTTAGACTTAACAAAGAAGAACGCCATAAACGGGAACTTCTGAAAAACCAGGGTTAAGTAAAGAAGAGATAATGTTGCAACTACTTAACGTTCCTAAATGGAGCGCGCGCGCACTATTGTAGTAATTTTCGATTTTCTCTCGATTGGATATATAATTATTAAACACCAAAAAGAGATTTAGGGAGCTAGCTAGAAGCTAAAATTCGTTTATTCAAGAAGTGAATTAATAAGCTTTGAACTGAATGCAATATATTCAGAACATCGAAGGGTGTTTGACTCTCTTAATCGTTGAAATTTCTTTAAACCTTCTTCTGTCCATAGTTCAAATCCTAAAAGGCTACGACACTCTACTGAACCAAATTCACTCTCAAATTTTTTCATGTATTCTAAAGCAACCTCTCTTAACTCTACTTTTTTTCTACGAAACTCCTCATTTGTCTCAGTACCATCTGTCCCGAATTTGAGACCTAACGCCATAATTCCTCCACTTACTGCTCCACATATGGTTCCTTTACGGCTAACTCCTCCTCCGAACCCGCTTGCGATTTTAAGATATTTTTTGTTAAAATTTGGGATTTTTAATTTCTCATTAGCTTTAGTGAAAACTTGTTCTGCACAACTAAAATGTTTGGTATCAGACATTTTATCTACAATCCTTTTAGCTAGCTGGTTATAATCTTTTAATAATTATAAAAATAAAAAGATTGAGGATCCTAAACTCATTCATGCAAGTATTTTAATAAACATGTCGAGATGATACTTGTAAGCATGCATTAGGCGTAAGTGGTGAAAAGTAAACCATTAGGAGCGAAATTATGTCACTTATACCAGCGTTTGAATTAGGCTTATGGAATGCATGGATCTTCATCGTTCCCGCTCTTTTGATAACTCTTTTCTGTATTCTCTTGATGACGAAAAAAGGTGCACCTGATGGTGCAGCACGAGCTACACGTGTATCTAAGACTACGCTGTTATTCGCCAATCTCTCCAAATTGATTTATCTTCCAGCCGTTATATACTCTGTTTTCCTGCCGTTAAAATTAGGAACGATATGGTTCTACGTAGGTCTCCCAACTACATTAATAGGATTAGTTGGAACCATAATCGTTTTGGTAGATTGGGCTAACACTCCAACGGGTGAACCCGTCACCAGAGGACTCTATCGTTATTCAAGACATCCTCAGTATGTAACTATGGTTTTGCTTTTTCTGGGTGTGAGCATAATTTCAACTTCATGGGTTTTCTTGTTGTTCACCATCATATCAGGAGTCGGAGTCACTCGTCCATATTTCATAAAGATTGAAGAAGCCCAGTGTCTTGGCCATTATGGGCCTGCCTATCGAGAATATATGAATAGCACTCCACGATGGATAGGCATACCAAAATCACGGAAACAATGAAAGCCTGAGATTCGAATACTAAAGTAATTAATCGATCGATCCTATTATTATTTTTCTGACGACTATTTTGAAAAAAGGGGGCAATCTCTTGGTGAAGAGAAAACCTTTCGAGTGTGGAATCTTTGAGGATATAGAGACAGCGGAGAGATATAATGAAGAGACTAAAAATAGAATGCGGTATCTATCAAGAAGTTTTGTTTCTATAGCTAAAAAATGGGGAATAACCGATGGTAAAGTTCTGGATTTAGGAACGGGTACAGGATTACTTGCTATTGAATTAGCTAAGAAAATTCCAGATGTGGAAGTTATAGGCTTGGATCTTTCTGATGTTGCATTAGAAGTGGCTCGAAAGAATCTTTAGGAAAGCGAGCAGCCTTTAAGG
>JAEOTF010000379.1 GCA_016840025.1 Candidatus Hodarchaeota archaeon | reverse complement strand
GATCCTTAAGTCTCTGACATCCCTTGGATCTAGATAGTCTGTGACCCTTGGATCATCGAGAAGAGTGTAGACCTTCTCTTTAGGGGGGGATAACTTCCTACGTCTGAATAATCTATGAATCATGTTTCTTCCTCCTGAAGAAGCTTGATGCCTTTTTCTGTCAACATGTATTTGGGTCCGTATGGGCCTCTGTTGATCTTCAGTAATCCAGATTCTTTTAGTTTGATAGCGTTTTGAAGGCTCATGTGTTTCTTCGGTCTTTTTCCACTTCTCTCAATCAGTTTTAACTCATCTCGGAAAAAATAAGTCATATTCTTGGTGCTTTTCCATTCTAGCCATTCTACGACTTGAGGTGTGTATTGAAGCACTCGCCTACCACGAGCTTTCACCTTATAACCTCCTTGTACTTTATCTTGTCTAATTCTGCTAAGGCTTTCTTACGGGACCTGATGCTGCTTCTCTTCTTCTTGGTGTTTTTCTTATGTCGTTTCTTACCCATTAGGAAGCCTCCTTTCCTTGAATTCGTCCGAAATCGTCCGACGGAAGAATTAAGCCCTGAATTTCGCCTATTTCCTCATTTCCACCAATAATATCTTGAATTAGATATTCCTCCGAAAAAACGGAGTTGAGAGAAACAGTTTTTCTTGTCTCTACGTTCTCTAATAGTATCACTTCTTCGGAGGAATATTTTTGAACGCTATCTAGCCATTTTTTAAAGTCCTCTGCTGTAAACAGGCTTGAAATTGTTCCGACGGAAGAAATCGGACGATTATTATGGTTCTTTATAACGCTTACAAGGTTCCTTCGTTTATCCTCGGGGTCTTTCTGTGTATCGATCCAACCTATTTCTCTAAGAACCTCCACGTATTCACTAACACGTTTAGTTGAAATTTTACGATGTCCTTGTTCGTTACTTTCATTCATTAACTCTTTGTAGGTTAAACCATAGATGCTATGAGATACTGGAGTGCTTGTAGGTTCATCAAGACTAGTTTGTTCAAAGTCGATGTTCTGTTTTAGCTCCCATAATGGAAGAATAACTCTGTCGAAGAATGCGATTATATGTCCCGCGATTCCAGCTCTTGTGGTACTCTCTATGCTCCGATATAGTTCTAAACCTATTTTCAAGTCCTTTAATGAAGCTATTAGGAATTTTTCATTTCCTACTTGTAGGATATGACGTTGGAAAAGGTGCAACAAAGTAGAGGTTTCAATTAATACTTGAAAGTGCTTAAAGTCCCTCATGTCTCTGGGAAGGTTTGCTTGAAATGCGTTCGCTAAATTCTCTGCGAAAGGTATTACAACTCTGTTATCGAGTCTCATTCTCTGCGTCAATATGGTCATGAATCCCTTCAAGTTCTCGAATTCTGGTCCTTTGTCAGGATCTAGCCATGGATAAGCTGCTTTCCTCGCTGTGTGAAGAACTGCTTCCTGGTATTTTTCCGAAGTCATGTCTGGAGTGTGAGTGAAGCTTCTTGTCGCAAGGTCTTCAACGTAATCCATGTCAGTTGTACAGAAAATTGTGGCTGGCCATCCTCGAAGAACTACGTGCATTGTCTGTAAGGGTCCTCCCCCAGGGCGATCTGTGAACTTGTAGCTTATTTCTTCAGCATCATGGCTTAAAATAGGTCTAAGTTTGTTGAATGTTTCTCTGTGAGGTGCCTCTAGAAATACGAGTATCTTGTTGCTGAGATCAACAACATAATAGGCTCTTCTTAACCTATCTCTCCATCGCTTCTGAGCATGCCTGTATTCTTCTCCGTTGAATTTTCCTTCCTTGTCGTAGAAATCTGTTTTTTGTGGTTTATCGAAATACGGGTCAATTTCTTTTCCAGTATCTCCATCGATTAATACTCCAAAATCATGGTATAATGCAGTAGGTGAAAGCCCTCCCAGAAGCCAAATATATTCTTGAGGGAAGTATTTTAGAGACTCTGTAACATTGTAGGTTTTTCCAATACTACTAAATCCTCTTAAGAATAAATTCAAAGGTTGTTTGCAGTACGTGCTTAGGGATGTAAGGAATACAATTAGTTTAGTTATTTTATCTCTTTTTATTGTCTTCGAGAGATGATTCATGTATTCATTTAAGATATCTTTAGCATTTTTCAGATCATATTCTGGAATATAGGGGTCCTGCAAGCATTATCATCCCTGGGCATCGCCCTTTAGGCGTTTAATTAAGTCGTGTGCAGCTCCTCTGTTTGCTGGCGGATCACCATTATATTTGAGGAATCCCAGATATTGTAGCTGTTTCTCGCTTGGGGGAAGCTCTCTCCAATCCAGTTCTTCATTGTTTCCAGATTGTTTTGGTGGTGAGGTTAAAATTATTGAACTAGCCTTATTAATCGCAGTTACTGCAATATCGAGCTGCCTCTGGGCTTCTCGTAGATCATTTTCACTCATTTATAGAAGCCTCAATTTTCTTCAACCTCTACTTCATTTGAAGGCCCTCCAACTAGAGTAGAGTTAGCTGGATTAGATGCCTTTTTACGTTGTCTACGCTTCTCTAAGCGCCAATAAGTTCGTAGCGGACAGTCAGGATATTCTATCGGTCTTCCTCGGCCGCGCTTCTTTGTCATCTCTATTTCTCCTATTTGGAGACATTGAACGCGTAAGCGCTGCCATTTGCAATGTCTTCAGACATTTTATATAGTTCATGGTATATAAGTCTATGTAAGTACATGTAACCCCTTACTTGGGGGTTCTTGTATAGGAGTTAGATAAAATGCCAAGTAAGAACCAAAAAACAGTCACCTTTAGGCGTGAATTATGGAATCAATGTGATCAAGCCTATAATGATAATGAGGATTATTGGAACTCGTTAGGAGTTTATTCTTCTACAGGATTAGTTAGTCATTACATATCTGAGGGTCTTTCAGGTGAGCGGGTTAATCCTGCTGAGCCATATCAGAAGATCCTATTCGAGCTTCAGCAGCAGAGACAGCTTTTACATAAGCTATTAAACAAACCATAATTTTTTTATCACAAAACCTATTTGCGCGCGCGTATCTTCCACATATAAAGAAAGACAATTAAAAACCCAAGAATTAATGATTGCTCAGTGAATCCAGGTATAAAATCTGTGGCATCATTTTCTTTGGAAACATTCTCAAATTTATATACATTTTTTTCTATCTGAATTCCTGTGAGAAATTTATGAGTTTCCTCATTGTTTACTTTATCAATACTCCAAAATTCTAAAGTATGATCGCCGACTTTTGAAAATTTAGGAGAACCATCTTCTGAGATTTTTTTAGTGGATCCATTATTTATTCTATAAAAAGTTTCAGCTACACCACTTTTATTATCTATTGCAAAGAGTTCAACAACAAAATCCGCTTTCTGCGGTGATCCATTATAATTATGAGTAGTAATTGGTGGTTCTAAATCGGAATAAATTCCAATTAATTGTATTTTATTATAAGTTTGATTAGGATGGAAAGATATGTAAGCATTATTCTCATCAATTTCTGAAATAAAATCCCCTAGGTTTTTAATATCATTAATTTTTAAGTTATAGGGACCACTTAAAAGATTGATTGGAAAGGACAAGTTACAGTAACTTTCATAGTCTGGAGAACAAATTAAATCAAAGACAATACTTGAATTATCCTCATGAAATCGAAAACTTGAGACATCTATGATAGAATTTGTATCGACTATTACAGTGCTTTCCAAATTGGTCTCGGATAAAACATATCTATCTAATACAATTACCGGTATTCTCCATCTATCACTAAACAAGTTTCGTAAATCTTCTTTTGCGCCAAGGCTTAAACGGTATACGAGTATGTTCAATGTTTTTTCAGTATAATTTAATCCAGGTAAATGATCAAAAATAGGACATGGGGACCCAAATTTTGAGAATACATTCCATCCATAACTCTCGATCAAATTACATAATATCCCTTGAAATGCTTCAATGGCTAAAAAAGTATAATCTTTTTCGGACAAAACATTAATTTCCTGAAACTTGTTCTCTTTGTTTTCATATTCGTGTAAAATATCAGCTGAGTGGGAAAAAAACTCAGTAATATTCCTACCCCGTAACTGGTTTTCTATAAGGAAGTTCTGAGATGATATATTCTTTGCAATAG
>JAEOTF010000055.1 GCA_016840025.1 Candidatus Hodarchaeota archaeon | reverse complement strand
TCTTCCACGCTCCAACGATCACGATAACGCAAAAGCAATGTTTTAGCAGTTGACCTTAGTTTGTTGCTGACAAAATAGCGCCAATAGCCTCGGGGATTCCATACTGCCAATAAGCGCCGCCGTCCCCACCCCTTCACGTTTGCAGTAGAGAGTTTATACCGATATCCCGTTCCTTGCACAGTTAAACGTTTTTCGGGCTTGGTGGCAAAGTATTCATCAATTCGTTGAGATTGACCGAATAACTCAACGTTTCGATCTTTAGCCAAACCAAGCAGATAGAATCCGCCTAATTTCCCTAATTCTTTGGCCATTTCTTTATTACTATACGTACAATCTCCTAATGTCCAAATTCGCTTCGGTCGCACTCCAATATCCCGAAGTTTGGGCTGGATTTGTTGAATTTGCTTCAATCCTCGCTCCCAGACCTTACTGGATTCTTGTTTGAGATGGATCTCAAAGATCAGGGGGCATCGGAGCCCACCATTCTTTATGACCGTATCTACTAATTGATTTCCCCAAACGATCCCTTTATCTGCATTGGAATAGAAGTACCCCGCCCCGAAAGCCTTCGTTCCATACCGACGTGTGACCCAATCATCCACAGATAGGCACACGGGGGAGCGCCGATCGAGGAATTTCCGAATTTGGTTCCAACTTTTCCGCCAGAGTAAAGTACTATAGGAAAGCACTTGTTGAAGCCCTTGCAGGATTTTCCATCCTGGAATCGCGTCATGCGCCTCTTCTACATAGTAAGAGACAGATTTTTTAGGACTGGGACATAACAGGTCAACGTATGCACACCAAGGGCGGTAAATCGCTGTTGAGATCTCTATCGCGTTAAATAAAGTGGCCGTGGCTTCTTGAATTGTTGTTTGCATAATAATTCGATAAGTCGGCTACTTCTAATAAAGTTGTGGAGACACCTCATTCACCCCCCCCCTGAGCGTCTACTGAGCCCCACTGTCTAAATAGACTAAAAGTTCAAGGTTGGTACAAAAAAACCACACAATAAGGGAAAATTTTAGCTATTTCATTAGACGGTAGTTGAAGAAATCAATATTGCGAAAAAGAGGAAAATTAAACATCTGATTTATCTACATATTTGTGTTTGAAATAATGAAAAACAATAATTTCGTCTGTGATAGATCTAACGAATAAGTTTTCTTTTCTGAAAACGATTCTTTCTTCCAGATTGATGATAGGAGATTCTTGGGTATCTTGTTAAATTAATTTACATTAGTTTATAAAGCTACGATTTTGTTGCTATTTCCAGAAATCCGTTAAGAAGGTGGATTAATGCTAAAAAACTACAAATTCTTTACGTTACTGATACTAGGTTTCATACCTATTGCTATGTTAGGAACAACTCCTGTTAATGGATCAACTGGGTTTGAAACCAATTGGCTGACTCATAGAAATGAGACAGACAACCTTAACTGGCTAACAGTTGAGAATATGAATGCTGTCGACAACAACTTAGGACGAACTTTGTCTTCAACTAACCATGTCACGCTAACCCATTTTGACTTCGAAGATTTGACAGGCGCTACTATTCAAGGAATTGAGGTAAAACTTAGAGCAACTTACATCATTGGTCGAAGTCCAGGGGATGGGTTCGACCTCGACATAACATTATTATACAATGGTTATTCATCAGCAGCCCCAGAGACAAAAGAAACTGCAGCACTTCAAGCCTCTCTCAATTATTATACCATTGGCAGTTCTACCGATAATTGGGGCAGAGCCTGGAACCCCGAAGATTTTTCCAATGCTAATTTTGGGGTCAAAGTCGAGGCACCTGGATCCTCCTCTTCCATAGCTGCAGGAATAGACTATATCGCAGTGAAGGTTCATTATTCCTCAACAGGATGGCTGACTCATAGAAATGAGACAGACAACCTTAACTGGCTAACAGTCGAGAATATGAATGCTACCGACAACAACTTAGGACGAACTATATCTTCAACGAATCATGTCACGCTAACCCATTTTGACGTCGAAGATTTAACAGGACATACTGTTCAAGGAATTGAAGTAAGACTTAGAGCAACTTATATCATTGGCCGAAGTCCAGGAGATGGGTTCGACCTCGACATAACAGCAATGTACAACGGTTATTCATCCGCAGCGCCAGAAACTAAAGAAACTACAGCACTTCAGGCTTTTCATTCTTACTTTGCTTTAGGCGGTCCCACGGATACATGGGGCAGAACCTGGAATCCCGAAGATTTTTCCAATGCTAATTTTGGGATCAAAGTCGAGGCACCTGGAGCTTCATCCTCCACAGCTGTAGGGATAGATCTTCTCGTAGTTAAGGTGTATTCTACTCCAGGGGCGATAACTACTGGGTCCTCAACGACCAGCCCTATGGCATCCCAACCAGTAACATCTTCCGCTGGGATCATTTCTTTCGGAAATGGCTTCATTATTTTCACAGCAATTTCGGCTTTGGTACTAATACGAGTGACTTTTCGACGAATAATGGAGAAATAGAAGGAATTTCTATTAAAATACCTATCCCTCTCTCATCACACATTCCAACGCTCTAGCAGTTCTAAACTGCTCTAGAGCGCCTATATTTTTTTTATTGATGTAAAAAAGGGAAGAGAACCAAGTCTAGCAAGAAGGTTCTCAAAATGAGTAAAAAATAAGAATAAAAATGTTTGAAATCATGAAAATTAATAACTCGTCTGTTAAAATCTAATGAGTAAGATTTTTTCCTGAAAAAGATTCTTTCTAACAGATTGATGACAGGAGATTATTTAGTACTTTATTAAATTGAGTTATGTTTATTGGCAAAACTAATATTTATTTGCATAAATTGCTAAGAAGGTGGATTAATGATAAAAAGCTATAAATTCTTTACGATACTGATACTCGGTTTTATACCTATTGCTATGTTAGGAACAACTCCTGTTAATGGATCAACTACTTTTGAAACCGATTGGATGACTCATAGAAATGAGACAGATAATCTTAATTGGCAAACAGTTCAAAATATGAATATTACCGATAATAATCTAGGAACAACTATATCTTCAACCAATCATGTCACACTAATCCATTTTGATATTGGTAATTTGACAGGATTCAGTATTGAAGGAATTGAGATAAGATTACGAGCAACTTATATTATCGGGCGAAGTCCAAAGGCTGGGTTCGATATCGACATTACTTTAATGTACAACGGTTACGCGTCAGCGGCACCAGAAGCAAAAGAAACTGCAGCACTTCAAGCTTTTCTTAACTATTATAACGTAGGCAATTCTAGCGCTACTTGGGGCAGAACATGGAGTCCTGATGATTTTTCTAATGCTAACTTTGGCGTCAAAGTCGAGGCACCAGGAGCTTCCTCTGGCGCAGCTGTAGGGATAGATTATATCGCAGTAAAGGTTTATTATTCCTCAACAGGGTGGTTTACTCATAGAAATGAGACGGATAACCTTAACTGGATAACAGTTGAAAACATGAATGTTACCGATAATAATCTAGGAACAACTATATCTTCCACTAATCACGTCACGCTAACCCATTTTGATATCAAAGATTTGACAGGGAAGGTCATTGAAGGAATCGAGGTAAGACTACGAGCTACTTATATTATTGGGCGAAGTCCAGAGGTTGGATTCGATATCGACATTACATTAATGTACAACGGTTACGCATCAGCGGCGCCAGAAACAAAAGAAACTGCAGCACTTAAGGCATATCATTCTTATTTTTCTGTAGGCAATTCCACGGATACATGGGGTAGAACTTGGAGCCCTGATGATTTTACTAATGCGAATTTTGGTGTTAAAATAGAGGCACCCGGAGCTTCCTCTGGCACAGCTGTAGGGATAGATCTCCTCGTAGTTAAGGTCTATTATTCAATTCCAGCACCTGAGTTTAGTTCAGCCCTGTTAATTATACCTCTCACAATTTTATTGGGCATAATAATTTCTATTTACAAGAAAAAATGACAAATATCCCAACAGTACCCGCAAATCATTATGAACCGTTCACAAACGTAGTGAAACAGGTAGATTTCTGTTGACTCAGGTCACTCCAGAAACCTTCTTTGCAGGGTTGCGGGTTCGACTTCTACGTGACACGGTTGGAGAAGTGTCATTCCCGCTTGAGGGTGTACTGATCGCACCCACAGCCATCACACTCGTTGTTGGGCTTACGCTAGCGCGGAGTGGTTTTATCAACCAATGGTCGAGGGCTGTTAACTGTTTAGATGATTTAATAAGTTTGAACGCAAGATTCATGGCGCCATTAATGTCGGCTTGGATGTTCGCCCCACAGTCCTGACAGATCACAAGTGATTGGAAAGGACGGCGGGTGTCCCGCGAACCACACTTGGAACAGGTCTTACTCGTCCACGATTCCCGTATCGTGTGGAATTGCTTTAAAGGTAAACCAGCTAACTCTAATTTATACTGGAGAAAGGTAGTTATCCGATGAAACGCCCACCGATGAAGTTCTCGCCTATGTTTTCTTGACTTACCATCTCCTTTCCGTCTAGATTTACGAATACCTTTTAATTCCCCTATGACAACATAGACCCGATATTTATACTGTAGAGTTTCTACCCAATCACAGAGCTGCGAAGTTAACTCATGATCGTAGTGGATCGCCAATTCTCGGCGTTTTGAGGATAGTGTCCTAAGTTTACGGGCGAGATTGTGCGTTCTTTTGCCTGTTTGTTGGTAATACGCTTTCTGTCGTTGCAGAGACGCAAGTTGATTGTCCAATTGGTTAATTTTCGTAATCTTCTCCTTTTGTACAAAAAACCGAATGTCTTTTGCTCGTAAGCCTGAGGTATTCTCCGCAGTCAATAGCACGGCTACCACTGCTTTTTTGATTCCTAAATCAGTACTTACTACCGCTACAGGTTTTTTCTTATTTTCTTGTTTGCGTATTGGGACATTCATCGTGACATGAGCGTACCAGCGTTGGTTTTGATGTTTAACTAACTGAATTGTTTTTGGCTTCCCTGCTTTCAGAAGAGAGAGGTGATACAGAGTAGGATTGAGAGGAAGCCATAGATGCATCCCTTTTTCAGGATAATAAAACTCGACCCAGTAGTTTGTGAGTTTGGAAGGTCGTTGATGAAGAAATACAGTCGTGTTAATGTTGGCATGGCGGGGAAGTTTCTGCTGATGTGTTTTTTCCGCTTCACATGGTTTGGTAGGTATTTTTTCCGTTTCCCACCAATGTAAGACGTGAACTAGCTCCGTTTCTTGATTTAGATATTTCTCTTTTTCCATAGTCTTCCAATAGATCCGTTCGTGATCCAAGATACTTTCGTAATAGCTATGCCACATGGCTACAGCGGTATCTCGGCATTCTTTGAGTTCTCGCACGGTCACCTGGTCTTGGTATTGTTGTTTCAGATCATACTTGACTTGTATTCTTCCTTCTGTAATTTTGAAAAACCCCTCCTTTTTCTTCCGTTTCAATGGTTTACTCGTTAAAGTGAGGTTATCTAAGCGAGTTTTACTTATTCGTTTCCCTTCTTTCCCGTCTTGCCATAATTCCTCTTGTTCTTGGTCAATAATCCGCAGATAATGTTTTATGAGTGTGCTGTCCCGTCCTGTTAGTTTCTCCAGTTGTTTGCGTTTTTTAGAAGTTAGTTTATCGCCCATAATTGGAACTTTGACTGTGAGAAACACACATCACACCTATTACGACAGAAACGGCTTGTATATGAAGATCTTGAATGCCTTCTTCCTATTAGTAATTTACCCGCTTCTATATTTAAAGTTCCCAAAAACTCGAAGGATAGCGCATTTCTCCACAACACACCACGTTTCACCATGTTTTCAATCAACTATTGCCGACACTCTAGCAGCTCTAAGCTGTTTTAGAGTGACTATTTTCTTTCTTTATACTGAGAAGATAGAGGGGTAAGTATATTAGGGGTTTAAATGCTTTATATTTAGTAATAAAAATCCAAACTTCTGAAAAAATACCTTTTTATTTTTCCGAACAAACAAAAGATAGTGAGTAATATGTCAGTCGCTAGTGATAACCGATGGGTTCGTGAAAATTTAGAGGACCTTGTTTTAAGATATGGTGGAAAATGGATAATTGTTTTAGACCAAGAAATACTATTTGCAGATAATTCCTTTGATCTTGTCTTAAAATATGCATTGAACAATTTGAAAGGGAAAAACTATGTTTTAAAGCACATTGATTCTGGAGAGGCCATTCTTTATGGAGTTAAAGTTTCATTTGAGTCGAATCCCCAGTAGTACTGACCTTAGCGAAAAATTCTCACGTCTTGGTAGTGAAGACCGATATATACATCGAATTATGGCTATTGTCCGATTTGTGTTACCTGATGGATCTGAAAGTCCTCCATTTGATGCAATTGTAGATACTGGGGCAGTTATTTCTCTATTTCATGAGTCATGGCTTCCACTACTTCAAATAGCGCATTTAGAGCCTCATACGCTCTATGGTGTTGTAAATTTACCAGAATGTCGAATTGCAAGCCAACTTGGAAGAGTAAATATTACGCTAGAGGATGATTATGGAAAAAGAAGTAGTAGATTTCCAATTACCGCGGCTTTTTGTTCTATTCCAAACACACCAAGTTTGATTGGTATGAAAGAATTGTTAGCGAATTATAGTTATAGTTTTGAGACAGAAACCGGTACTTTTAAAATTGAAATATAGTTTTAAGAGATTACTTCGAAAACCATTACATAATTCTAATAGAAATTGAAAATTAAAAGAATTAAAAAGATTGTATTTGACGTACTCGTCACTTTTTATCTTAATAATAAGAAATGAGGAGCCAAAAAAACAAGATAGACCTCCTTTAAATGTCTAAATAATGTATTTTGTTAATCAGAATAGGTTAAATGTCCATTTTTCTAACATAGAACCAGAGAAATTATTTTCATTTTTTGTTATTAGATAAACTCCCGCAGGGACTGTTACTGAGGGAATAAGTGTGTCATATGATTCTTCTGGGAATTCTTGTCCATTATCTGCATAACCATATACCCCAAAGGCTAGTTCTTCAGGGCTAGGGGCGAATGAGGGAATAACTGCTAATGATAATGAAAAACGAACGAAAGTGACTTCAGTTGATTTTTCATTTGCTAAGAATGTAACTGCTTTAGATCTATAGAAATAAACTAAACTGGGTAAAGAATTTTCTAAAACATCAGTTTTCCAGATAAAAAGACATACGCCTAATTCTAGATCTAATGATGCGTCATTTCGTTCCACTGTTGCCGAGATGGAATATTGCTCGGGAAAACTTTCAAAAATATCGACTGTGATATCGGAAAACCAGAATGAAAGCTCCCCATCATCGTTATTCAAGTACTGCTGTGCATTTACTCCAAAAAGAAGGCTCAATGTAGTAACTACAATCAAAAGGATTGCCCAAATAGTATTGTGACTTTTCATATTAGAAATCATTAATCCCCAAATATTAGACACTTCTTATGTGATCGTCAACAACTTCATATGTGCTTGTTAACAGTATCCTCTAAATATTGACGAATGATCAATTACTCCCAAAGTGTGGGTGATTTATCTATAAGCAGAACCACTATTGGTCATCATAATCCAAACCTTGACAGATCACGAATCTTAACTAATCTTATTCAAGATCTACTTTTATTTTTAGTTCTTTGCTGGTTTCCCACAAGACAAAGAATTTTTTTCGCATTTTTTCGGCAAAATTCTTTTGCCAGAGGTATATTAAGGCAATATATTCAGTAGGTTCAACAGGATTGGGGATCTTAATTACTACTTTTTCTTGATCAATCACATCAAATGCATTGGTTTTCCTTAGTGTAATACGCGCAGGAATATCCTTAATAATATCAAAATAGGGTAACATTGCAGGTAGATATACTTCTTTAAACTGTTCTTCGGTTATACCCCCAATTATCATTTTGATGTCAACTTTTCTTTCCTTCAGAAGTTCAAGAACATCAATGTTTGCTTTGAGTGCTTCTTTTGAGGTTCTAACATCCATTGGATCCAAATTATTGAATAATAAAAGCTCTTTTTCAGTCTCTGCAAACTTTTGCGCTAACCGTTCCATCATCTCCCCCTCCATCGCAACACTCCAGAACAAACTTTCACTAACAGGAGAGTTATAAATTGAGGACAGCTTTTCTTCCACAGATGATGCACTCTGTTTAATAATTTCTAGTTCTTCATTTTTCATTTCAAGTAAACTTCTTAATGCATGAGATGGTTCGATTGCTAAATATCTTTTTGGCCGTGAATCTTGTTTCTGAACTAAGCCTTTCTGTTCAAGAGTCGTTAGTACTTCATAGATTCGCCCTCCTGGAATTGAAGAAAGACTAGATAGGTGTTTAGCTGTAGTAAGTCCCATTGGTAAGAGATGAAGGTATGCTCTAGCTTCATAATTGGATAAGCCAAACATTTCCAGTTCTTTTACATCAATTGACTCCATTTCTAGTTCTGACATTTTCTTTCAACTTTTCGTTCGGAAAACCCGAGTAAATTATTTATATTATACAACTATTAGTTGTGAGTTATAGGACTTAAAGAATATCTCTAATATAAATCTTCTGTTTTGAGAAATCAGAGATCTATTGAGGTAAAGAACATGTCAAAGAAAAAATGGAAAGTGGAAGACATACCTGATCAATCAGGTAAGAAAATTATTGTCACCGGTGCAAATTCGGGGACAGGATACGAAGCAGCTAAAGCGCTCGCTCTTAAAGGTGCACATGTTATTATGGCATGTCGAAACATGGAAAAGGCTGAGAAGGCGAAAGCCAAAATTCTTAAAGACAACCCTAACGCTTCTCTTGAGATTCTACAATTAGATCTTTCAGATCTTTCAAGTGTTCGCTCTTTTGCGGAGAATTATCGAAAAAATCATGATACTTTGGATATATTATTGAATAATGGTGGAATCATGATGGTACCTAAGCGAATTGAAACCGTCGATGGGTTTGAACTCCAATTAGGAACTAATCATTTTGGTCATTTTGCCCTTACAGGCTTACTATTTGACTTAATAACTAAAGTTAATGGTCGAATAGTAAATATGAGCAGCACCGCCTCAAATTTTGGCAGCATAGATTTTGAGAATTTAAACTGGGAAAAAGAAAAGACCTATTCACACACAGGTGCTTATGGACGGTCGAAGATAGCTAATTTATATTTCACATATGAAATGGATCGTAGATTAAAAAAGAATAATAATGGAGTTAAATCTATGGCATCGCATCCTGGATGGTCCCGAACAAGCCTACAGTCTACTGGTATGAGAACTGGAAAAAAGACACTATTTTCTCGGGTTACACGCATAGCATTGGCAACAGGCAATGTACTTATCGCTCAAAGTGCTGCTAAAGGCGCTTTACCAATGTTATACGCAGCTACAAGTCCTGATGCTGAATCAGGAGCATATTATGGTCCTGGTGGAATGGGTGAAATGAGAGGACATCCCAAGAAAGTTTCATCTAATGAGCTATCTCATGATGAAACTATTGCAAAAAGATTATGGGAGATTTCCGAAGAACTCATTGGACTCAAGTACGAGTTTTAGTTTAGAGAAATGAACTGAAATTTGGGTAAATCGCCTAATTCTCTTTTTTTGGCGCCTCGACACAAACCCCTTTTAATTATGCTTTTTCTTACATTTGATATTTCTTTATCCACTCAAGAATGGCTTCTTCATAAAAAGAAAAATCTTTCAATAAGGCTTTCAGTGAAAAATATAGTATTTTATAGCTAAAATTTTCATATTGGTGAGTAATAAGGTTTCTCATCTTTATAGCGGATCCTAATTCCGCTGCTAACTCTTTAGTAATAATTTTTTCTTCAGCTAGATTCAACAAACAGGCTGCATAAGATTCAGGAACAGGCTTTTCTAAATTAGCCATAATATGAGTACATATATCCAGTATTATTTGCATCAAAACCTCAAAGAATCTTTCTCCTTTAACTTGCGCATCAAAGTCGTCTAGGAATGTATTCTCGTCATAGTCTTCCAATAACTTTTGGACTGCTTTGTAATATTTTTTGCTATAGACAAATTTTCTCTTTACCATTTCTGTATCCAAATTATCACTCTCCACTAAGATTTCAGTGCCTGTTTCAGATAGTTTTTTTCCCAGATTGCATAATCATAATACTGGAGTAACAGTGATTCTAAAACTAGCTTATGAATGCCTTTTTGTTGCTCAAATATTAAAAATCCATCACGAAAAACACGAAACTGTATTGATGGATTTAATTGTTCTAAAACTCTTATTTCAACATTTGGCTGTCCAATCGCTATTTCACTTTTAAGATTAAGCTGACCTAGCTTTTTATACTGTTCTTGTGCTGAAAATGTTAGAAATTGAGGCCAAGAAACAGCTATATCGATATCGCTCTGCCAATTATTGTTTCCTCGAGCTACAGATCCGTAAAGAACCGCAAAACGTATTGAAAACTGATTAAAAATTTCATTTAATCTTCTTTGTTTTATATCGTCAGGAGGAAAATTGATTCTTCTCATATCATCACATGCAATATATCATTAATTAATCCCGGTTCTATAATTAGTCATTTAATTATAAAATGTATTAAAAACTATAAAATATGGAAAATTCACCCTTTAACAAGCTTTTTTTCTCTATTATCGAATATTCTCAAAAAGAGAGAAAGAAAAAGGGGTTTCTAGTATATCAGGCTGTTGGAACCTTTCTTAGTGCTTTTCCTTTGTATACTGCGTCAGCAAAGTTAATTCTGCGCATTTGAGGTTGGGAGGCAATTTCTTCAAAATAATGAGCTGAGAGCCCTGCTACTCGACCAAGGATAAACAAAGACTTAGCTAGAGACGGATCAAGCCCTAAATCCGCTACTATCGCTCCAATCACACCATCAACATTAATTGGTAATGTCATTCCGCGTACTCTCTCAAAAACTGTGGATACTACTTTTGATACTTCCACACAACGTCCAGATAAATTTGCTTTATCTGCAAGCTCCCAAAGAACGTCACGACGGGGATCACGGGTGTGAATACGGTGACCAAGACCTTGGATCCGTTTTCCTGCTTTAATGTATTCTGACATCACTTTATGAGTCGATTCTTCAATTGGGAGATTATTAGTACCGGCTTGCTCTACTGATTTCAAAAAGAATTGAGCAGCTTTTGCTCCTGCTCCTCCATGGACATCAGTAATAGCACCTACTCCATGCGCTACAGCAACTTCATACGCAGCTCGGGTAGATGCTGCAATAATAGTAGCCTGAGCGGATGGTGGAGTAACACCATGATCCACACTCGCAACTACCATAGCTTCAAGCAATTGTGCTTTCGTATCATCAATAACTTTTTCACCAGTAACAGCATGATAGAGTGCATGGGATAAAGGTTGTGAAGAAGTTATATTCTCCATTTTATCGAATGTACCGTGAATTGCTGCTAAATAACGGATCGTTCGTCCAAGGCAAAAAGCTGCTTTTTCTATTGGTCCATCTTTCCCTGATTGAGGTCGTTGTGCGAGTCCCTGATCTAAAAGAAGGTATTTGCTAAGCGTTTTAGAGACATCTTCTGTTTCCAGTTGAGGTAAAATCTCAATTTCCATATTTACTGCTTCAATGGCGATAGTATTGAGAGCTGCTAAACGTTTAGTAGAGGGTAACTCGCCTTTTACCAATAAATGCATAATTTCGAGAATGTTTTTACGACCAACCAATTCCTGTAACGGATATCCAGAAATCAATAGGTTATTGGGCTCCACTTTCGTTACAAGAGTGCCCCAGCTGGGCTTTGCTGTTTTCTCTTCCCATTTTTCCTTCATTCGCTGATAATAGTCCTCCACACGGAAATAGGTCTTGTTTTTTAGAGCTTTTTTAACTTCTTCAATTAGGTCTTCTTGGCTATTGACAACAACAACACCTGCTTCCCTTAAAGCATCTTTTTTTGATTGATGGGTTCCATAAGCCTGTCCTGGTGCTACAACCGCTCCTGCATGTCCCATAGTCTTTCCTTCAGGAGCATGAGCGCCTGAAATTTCTGCAATAATTGGTTTCGGATATTTTTCTGGGTGAGTTTTAATGTCATTAGCAAGTAATTCCTCTTGTGCACCACCGATTTCGCCAGCAATTACTACTAAATCGGTGTGTTCATAGTTAGATGCCTCGGAAACTAGGTCAATGAACCGTGATCCAATTATACCATCACCACCAACTCCAATCACTGCGTTTTGAGCAATTCCAACACTTGCAAGAGCATCAGAGAGATGATAGAGAATCGCTCCACTTCGGGAAAGGATGGTCACTCCTTTCGGACCTGTTTGTCCTGTCGTTGTTTCTTGTGGATGAAACACATCAGGAAGCATTCCAATCTTTATTCCTTCGGGTGGAAAAATAATTCCTGGCGTGTTACCGCCCAGTAATAGGGTATTATGCTTTCGAGCAGCCACTAAGATGTCTCTAACATCTCGTTGCGGTATACCCTCAGTGATAAGTACTACCACTGGAATACCTGCTTCAATAACTTCGAGAATGGCATCCTTTGCAGTAGAATAATGTCTCCAAATACTCGCCGCTGCAATATGAGGGTGATCATCCAAACATTCTTTTGCCGTATCATATACAGGGATTGTTTCATGGATTCGTGTTCCTCCTCGACCAGCAGCAATTCCCGCTGTGACATCTGTTCCAAATTCTTGCATTAATCCAGCATGTCGAGTGCCTTGCCGTCCTAAGCCGATAATTATCGTTTCAATCGTTCCAGTTTGGTCAATGACCTTGGCTAAATCAGGTCGACGCTGTTTAATGAAATAATAAAGAATTCCTTGATTGGGTAGAATTCTCTTCAGTCGTGTTACTTGTGTCATAATGACCACCCTTTTGCTTTAAATGCAGAAACTATACCTTCTTTTATAACATCAAACATTATTTTCTCATTCCCTACTACTATTGTTAATTGTTCGAGCTCTTTCGGTGTTTCTACCTGTGCTTTTTCAAGATAAGTTCTTGCACTTGGGAGATCTGTACCAACCATTCTCCCATGGACTGGAATCATTCGTTTTATTCCGTATCTTTCTCTTAATGCTTGAACGAGCCCTCGAATGAACACATCACAACTACTTATACCACCAAATCGCGAGGTAATAATTAGATCTACGAGCGGATGATCCATCAGAAGATGAAACATTTCTGCGACTCTATTTTGAGGTGGTCCTCCTCCACTATCCATGAAATTAATTGGAACAACTCGACCACCAAAATAACGATCGCCTATGTTCGCCACTTCATCAATTGAGAATATTCCATATCCTGCGCCCCCTGGAACAAGACCTACGTAGAGTTTATTCGGATCTTTTTGTGTTCCTTCTGGAAAGAGATCCACATAGGGGTACCCTGCTTGATAGGCTCTTTTCTCAAAAGAGGTGGGTTCTGCTACATCATGTCGCTTTGAATCAATTCCTAATATCTCAAAGAGTCTTCCCTGTCGGTAGAGGCCATTGTCATCCAGAACTATCTTCGCATCTACAGCGAAAGCTTCAGATGAGGTGAGAATTAAGGGATTGATTTCGCATGTTTTCGCGTCAAATTGTTGAAAAGTGCGATATAATCTCGAAGCTATATCCTGTAAAGTAGATTCTACGTTCCAACTCCAGGACTTATAATCGATTGAACTATCTGTCTTCAGTTGCTGAATAATAAACTCTGCAATTGCTTTCTTAATCGGTTCAGGTATCTCAGGATCATTAGTTGTGATATTCTCTCTGAATATAGCTTCAGGTCTGGTACGAGCGACTTCTTCAATTTCAACACCGCCCTCAGCACTTGCAATCACTACTAGATCAAAGGTAGTAGGATCTATTGTTATACCCAGATAAATTTCCTTTCCTTTTGGAGCAGCAGCTTCCAATAATAAACGATCTACAGGATAGTCTTTAATTCGCAGTTGGAGTAATTCTTTAGCGATTTTTTTTGCTTCTTCTAGGTTATTAGCCTTTTTTATTCCTCCTGCCTTACCTCTTCCTCCAATTAAGACCGCAGCTTTAATCATTAGTGGAAATGTTGGATTAAGTTGATTAATCTCTTCAACAGAGTATACAATCCCGAACTGTTTTGGGACTGGAATCCCAGCTTCTTCAAAAACTCTCTTCGCTTCATTTTCGTAGAGTCGCACTTTATTGACACCCTTGGATGGAATATTTTCTTTTTCGGATATACCTTAAGCCAAAAATTCTATCTTAAATTATGCATTTCTTCACTTTTGGAAATCAATTATTTTGACTAACATGCATCTAAATCAATCATAAACTTTCATACATTAATTGAACATCTTATTAATAATCAAAGACCAACTTTTTTCTCTAATAAAGATCTTAATTTGTTAAAAATCAAAATTTCACATATTTAGTATTATTTTCGAAATTACTTTTATAAAATCTATCAAAAAAACCGAAATAAAAGGTTAGGATAGTCTGTGACAACTCTTCGTAGAATTTTATATTTATATTATCTCTTTGCATTTATTAGAGCACTTGGATTTTTGATTCCAGTATGGGCTCTTTTTTTACAAAGTAAAGGATTCAACATATTCTGGATCACAGTGACAGATATTGTTTTATGGATTACAATTGCTCTTGCTGAGATTCCTACAGGAGCTGTTGCAGATAAAGTATCTAGAAAACTATCCATCATTGTGGGTAATGTTTTTGTCTTTTTCGGGGTGATTATTTTTGGTTTTGGTGATAAAATCTGGATTGTTTTAGGCGCATATATTATTTGGGGAATTGGTCTGACTTTCTGGTCAGGAGCTGATCAGGCGTTTTTATATGATACGTTGAAGAGTTATGAAAAAGAAGATGACTTTCAACGAGTCTATGGTCACGCGATTTTCATAGCAGGAATTGCTGCAGCATCCTCAAGCCTGATAGGTGGATTTCTTGCCACATTTGATCTAAGCTTACCTATCTTTCTTACTGCAGTAACAACACTTTGTGCTGGTGCAATAATGGTTTTAATTCCAGAAAAACGTCTGGAGAATGATTCACCTTCTGAAACATATTCTAAACATATAACGAACACTGTTAGATTAGTTGTTCGTAATCGTATTGTATTATTATTGTTTATTTTTTCAATACTCTTTTCTATTATAGTGATTATCGAAGATGTCTTTCGCCAGCTCT
>JAEOTF010000378.1 GCA_016840025.1 Candidatus Hodarchaeota archaeon | reverse complement strand
TCCAGATTGCAAAATTTATAGATCATTTTTGTTTAGTTATTATGTTTAATCTTAACAAAAAAATTGAGGTAATTAAAGAATTTAATATTTCTCCCAATCAGTATATATGTTGTCTACTTTATTGCTGACCCTCACCTCTCTTAGGAGTCTGCCCTTATCTTCCCGTTCCCTGTTTTCTATAATTACTTCCGCAAAGCGTTTCACTACGTTGATGTTTACTTCACTGTGAATGTCGGCCTTAACTACGAAGATAATTGTATAATTCTTTATTCTGGCAGATGAGGCTAATTCAGAATAGTACTTGTAGAAAAGTCTATCACCCATATGGGGGATCAAGTTATCAAGGAAATCGCCCAAGATGACAGGCTTTGTATCTTTAGGTGAATCTTCCAGTGTTTTAATAAGAAAGACGTTTACCATAGAAGGGTCTTCAGGAGATAAGATGTGATATTGCTTTTCTGAAACAGCTGAAATCATAGTAACCCAACCGATCCTAACCCTCTCTAAAAGGGATAATTGTGTAGGGGATGTGGGTCCTAAAATGAGAATGGCTGCATTTCTAGTCTCCAAACGGTTTAATAAATCTTGGATGACATTTTCAGTTCCAATGTTTCCCTCTATTAGGATAGCTATGACTCTGTATTGATCTAATGGCTTTTTAAGACCACGAAGGAAAAGAGCCCTAGTGGCAAAAGTAAATATCTCTCCAATTTTAGGGGTCCTTCCAAGAAGTCTATATAGATAGATCAAGTTTGCAACCATCCCTATAACGAAAACTAGACTAACAAATCCGAAAATAAATTCTGGATAAAATACATAGCTTACTATAGTTACTAAGATCCATGAGCTACCCAGAAGATACATAATGGGACTCTTATGGCTGGTGCCCATACCAACAGTTGTTAAAATCAAACCGATTAGTATTAACCAAATCATCCAAATAGACAAATCAGTTGTTGAAACAATTCCCAAATAAATAGTGGTTAATTGTATTATTCCTCCTAACATAATGTAGACTCCAACTAAACCTTCTGTCAATAATCGATTGGAGAAACCTGAGATTGATATTCCAAATCCTAAAATAATCCATCCTACTGAGAAGAACATAGGTGCTAATGCTAAACTAATCAATGTCACTACTATACTGATGGAGCCGCTAAGGATCATGATCTTTACGCGATCTAATATCCCATGATTTATGAAACCAGCAGAGATGGCAATTGTCCAGATAGCTCCTATCTGAAAGGGCGTCAATCTTTGTGGGGCTAGAAGGGTTATGAGGAAAATAATCGCAAAACTTACAGCAAAGCCAATCCAAGTTAGCATATCTGATCTAACATGATTAGACATCTTCAAAAAACCCCATTAAGAATATGAACATAACACACTTTAATAAGTTCAGTATTCCAATTGACTTTATATTAATCACCCCTTTTCCGCTTTAGCAAACGTATTAATCCTACCATAAAATTCATTCTTGGTACTCTTTGCATGTAGAGTTTGTAATCATCACCAAATTTATCAATGTTAGATTTTTCTTCCTTTATAACATCTAGGTAGAACAAAATGGATCCTGTAATGCCTGAAATTATACTTAGCCAATGTTGGGAAATGAGAATAAATGAATAAACTATCATCATAAAGGCTAGATATTGAGGATGTCGAATAACTCTGTAAATCCCACTATCAACTAGAACTGTGGTATAAACGACAGGCTTTCCCTCAAGCACTCCACCCTTTTTACGAAATTCATATCCTGAAATAAAAACTACAACTGCGCTCAATACCAATAAAATCCATCCAGTATACACTAATAGCACTATACCGTAATAATTGTAAAAAAAAGAATACCAATATTATTGGCAAAACCATCAAGATGCTGTATACCGTCATTAGTAGTTTATCTACAGTGGAAATTTTTGGTTGTACCATGTGATATTTAATATTCAAAATACAAATAAAAAACTATCATACTCTAATCTATATTAAATGTACAACACCATCCAGCTTTTATGTAATGGATTATTACAATTATCCAAGGCTTAACCGATAAATTAAAGTTAACCTTTTATGTATATATCAGATAAGATCATTATTGGTATCCTTAGCTCAATTACTAGAAGTACCTGCCAAGAATATGATTCTGTTGGTTGGTCCTCCTGGGGCTGGGAAATCTGCGTTCTGTGAACAGGTCATTCTCCAGAGCTTAGCGATGGACAGGCCCATCATCTATGTTACGACTGAATATAATCCATCCAAGACTGAGGAAGCATTAAGAGAAAAAGGAGTAGGAAAGATTGAACCAAATCTACTCAGTTTCGTTGATGCTTTCAATGAAACCGTGGGGTTGTCGGTTCAAGATCGACCTGACACTATACGTGCAGACTG
>JAEOTF010000377.1 GCA_016840025.1 Candidatus Hodarchaeota archaeon | reverse complement strand
GCATCTGTTAACCGCCTGAACGCTTCTTTTCCTTGAAGGATGTCTACTTTAGACGTTATCAGGAGGTAAATGCCGATAAGTAGCATGATTATACCCCCATATAATCCTCTTCTGCTTTCTTCTTCTTCTGAAAAGGGTATAATGCCTCGAATCACTTGAACTATATTCACCCTGCTAGCACGTATAGCAGGAAAAATACCTGTGAGTAAAGCAACTAAAAACCCTGCCACAAACGAAATTATGAGAGCTTGGTTGCTGACTACCGGATTACTGGTCGTTAAGCCAAAGGCAATTCCAAACATCATGACTAAGAACATGGCGTAGAGTATCCCACCAAAAATCCCTAAGAATCCCCCAATGAGACCTAATATTACAAACTCAGTGATAAAAGCGCCAATGATTTGACCTTTTTTTGTCCCTATGGCGCGCATAATCCCCGTTTGTGTTTCTCGTTCTTCTACTGACATTAATTGAATATTAGTGATAAGTAATAAACCACAGAACATAACTATAGATCCAAAAATCCATAATATCTGACTCAGTGAGTCCATTATATCTGAAATCATAGTTAAGGTGGTAATTCTATTATTAATGATGAAAAACTGCTGCCGGGGTTCTATAATACCCACATTATTCTCTAATGCGCTAAAAATATCCTTAATGACTTCATCAGACACATCTTCATCGCCTGACGCTTCTTTGTCTAAGCTACAATAAATGACGTTAATGAGGTTAGCTGAATCGACCCCTGGTACTTGACTAAAGAACGGTTGGATTTTTGTTTGTAACCAATCGAGTGGAACAACTATGTTATTTGCATAGTTTTCCTTCCCCCTGCCTTTATCTTCATAGATATCAAAGATTTCCATCGGTTGGCTAACTATCACAAAACTACCTAGAGACACGCTGATTTCTAATGAATCACCTTTTTCAAGCTTTTTATCTTTGGTTTCCATCAGCTCAACTAATTCACGACCAATGATGATGTTCCCATCTGGAATCGTACTTATATCGATAGTGGAACCCTCCTTAGACTTATACTCTCCAAAAGTATCAGCCTCGTTGAAATCCACTCCCTCAAAAGTGATTCCTGTTTCTATTGTACCTTCTTCTTCCCAAAAAACAGTTGATGAAAGACCTATTCTTCCAGCAATACCATCTATGTGTTCAATATTTACTTGTTCGAGCTTTGTAACAAGACTATCGTTAAAGAAGGGATTAGTTATCCCCATAATATAGATTTCTCGTTCTCCGCCTGCATGTAAATACATATTTTGCCATTCAACTTCCAGACTATCGACACTAATCTGAACGCCCGCTAGAAGAGCTACTCCAAGCGTGATTCCCAATATTGCGAAAAAATTCTTTTGTCTTCGTCGAAGAACTGATTTAATTGCAAATTTAATAGGTGTTGGGGTTACCAAAATAAAAATCTCCTTATTATCGCTGCAGGTTCGATAATTCCAAGTTATTAAAGAATGATTTGTTATGTTCCAAATTAAGTCTGACCAAGTCATATAAATTATTCTAGGTTTGTTAAGAAATTTTCTTTCAACAAAGAATTATTTTTAATTATTTGTTACATCACTACTGATTATTCTAATCTCTAAATTACAAAAGAAAAAGAAAGCTGCAAGATTGGTTACAAAATGAGAATAATAATCATAAGAAATTAATGTTGTTTAGCTAATTGTCTGTAAAGTGGAAAAATAAAAAAGATTAGGAATATTCTTAACCAGTATAATGTAATTCCTCTGATGGGGAAATCTTTTGGGCACACCACACTGGAATAATAGCTGCTATAACGGCTACACCGAGAATAATCACAGTATACAGACCAATATCCTGCCACGGAATAAAAAAAAATGTGTTTATAACAAGTTCCGTTAGATTATCAGTTTCTCGAGTTCTTCATGTTCCATATCTTTAACTTGTCCATCTCTCATAAAAATTATCCTGTCAGCATGTTGTGCAATGTTCAGATCGTGAGTAACCAATACAATGGTTGACCCCTGCTTATGGAAGGTCTGTAATAATTGAAGGATCTCTTCACCTGTAACCGAATCTAAATCACCTGTTGGTTCATCAGCAAATAGAACAGCAGGATTGTTCATGAGCGACCGGGCTACAGTTACTCGTTGCATTTGTCCACCTGATAATTTGGTAGGGAATTGAGTTGAAAATCTTTCTAAGCCGACCTTATATAGCAGTTCTTTAGCTCGGGCTTTCATACCTTTGGTTCTACCTGCAAGATCTGCAGGAAACGCAACGTTCTCCTGATTCGTTAAAACAGGAAGCAAATTATAGAATTGGAAGATAAAGCCCATTTTATCACGACGAAGTTCTGTTAATTGTTTGTCAGAGAGTCTTCGGAGATTTATGCCATCAACATACACTTCTCCTCGGTCTTGAAAATCAAGCCCCGACATAATGTTTAATAATGTCGTTTTTCCAGAGCCTGAAGGGCCGATGATCGAAACAAACTCCCCTCGTTTAATATCTACATCACAACCACGAAGGGCGTAGACTGTTGATGCTTTCAACTCATATTGTCTAAATAGATCTCTTGCATAGAGTACGGAATCCTCAGGGACAGGAATTTCTTGGATCGTGCCATATTCAAAGGCAACACCACCCTTAAGGACAGTAAAATGGGGAATGTCTGCATACATATCTGTCCAGAATCTTATACTCTCAAGTGCGATGTAAAAGTCAAGGATATATTTTATAAGGTTTTTTTCTTCTGAATTCGCTTTTTCTACTTCTCCGAGAGGTCTAAGTTCACTTTCACTAACTAAATCTCGTAAAGTAGTACCTATGATCCCGAAAAATGTTTCTATTGTCTCTATCTCTGATAAACGTGTCTCTATCGCATCTAGGTCTATATATTCACGAGCTATATCCGGAATACCGCTTACATTGAGAAGATCTGCTTCCTCATCTATCTCACTAAGAATTGTTTTAAATCGACCTACTTCTCTTTTACAAACCTTAAGAATGTCTCGAAGACCCAATACTTTACCCAATAACACTCGGAGTGTATTAGTGAAGTCTTCCTTATGTTGATAGGTTGGGGAAGACTCACTAACTAGTGGCCGATAAAAATTCAGAATCTGAACGCCGCTTTCAGCTAAAGCAAGAGGAGCTTGCAGAATGTCTTCAAGGTTCAGTAAAAAACGATAACCAAATACCAGTAATGCCATTTCATCGACCAATTCACCAATCGCGTCTTCTTGTTCCTCAACTGAAGTTGGTCGTGTAATTATCTGATTGTATAATACGAGCCTATCTTCCTCTACACCAGGCAAATCCCACAGAGTAAATACAGTTTTCTCATTCATTTCATTAAATCTCTTAACAAGATCGGTAATAAGTTTATCAAACCGTGCTTCAATCAATTCTTTGATTTTGAAGGCTTCATCTTCAGGGAGATGACGATGGGCTCTTAAAAGAGCTCTTTTTGATGCTTTTAATTCTAAGTCCTTTTCCATAGCTCTTTTCCGTGATTTTTTAATTTTTGAAAGATATTGCTTATTATACACCTTCATAATTTTATCTTCATACTTTTTTCGATCTGTACTTTTTTCAAAAGTTGCTGGATCGAAATGGGCATGTGCTATTGCAAATGTATTGAGTTCTCTTGAATTAACAAATACAGGATCCTTGAAAAAACCTATAGTTAGATTAAAAAATGTAATTAACAGCCATATGAGATATAAACTAATAATTAAAAGCATTAAATCTGAGAATATTGATTGAACCATCAGAGAGAAATAAAATAAGAAAGGCAAGATTAGTATAATAGTTTGATATCTTGAGAACCAAGAATTAAAACTAGTGTTCATATTGCTAAATCGAGTGTTAATACGAACATGTAATCTTTCCTGTCTCTGAAGAGTTTTATCGAAGGTTTTGATTAGAGATTTATTTAAAGACCTTTGAAGTTTATCGATTACAAATCCACTGTAGATTTCGATCTGCTTTTCTTCTTGTATTGTCATCTTTTTCACCTCTAAAAGCCCTCATCTACAATGAGACCATCTTTAAGACGAATGATTCTATCACATTTATTTCCGACAAATTGGCTATGGGTTACTAACAACATCGTTTGTCTGTTTTCTGAATTTAAACGACGAAAGAGCTCCATGATATCTCCAGAAGTGATAGTATCTAGATCACCGGTGGGCTCATCACCGAGTAAGATCTCTGGGTTAGTGACAAGGGCTCGTGCTATTGCTACGCGTTGTTCTTGACCGCCCGAAAGCTCTCCTGGTCGATGATTTAACCGACCACCCAACCCTAATTCACGAAGAATAATACTTGCTTGTTGATCTGCTTCACTTTTATCCATTTCTTGGAGGAGTAGTGGGATTTTAACGTTTTGT
>JAEOTF010000376.1 GCA_016840025.1 Candidatus Hodarchaeota archaeon | reverse complement strand
CAGCAATCTTTACAATACCATTACTTTGTAATATTTTTTTGATTACATCAACGTCTATGGGAAAAGCTATTTCTTTCAATGATATCTTCTTCATTTTTATTTCCTAGCCCTAGGAAAACTCTTATATACGATCTTTTTTTTAAATACGAAGAAATAAAAATCAGAAATTAAACTCACAATTGAAAGTCTATTAAACATATCCAAAAACATTGCACATCTCATTTAAACTAACGATAGACTAAATGGAGATTCTAGGCAGCCCTTCATACCGTCCGATAGTTTAATTTATCGTTCTAATCATAGGATAGAGAGGTTCTATTTAGGATTGACGTAATTAATTTCAGCTCCCAAGATTTGACTTGCTAGAGCTGAAAATTCAGGGCTTCCCGGACAAAGTATAATCTTCCCCTGCTCAGGATTCCCCTCGAAATTTCCTGCTACGAAAAACGCTCTATATTTCATTCGTATGTTAATTAGTTGACTTACAGGATATTCAGTGACGCGTGCACAAACAGTTACATCTTCACCGGGAAATCTTGGAAAAGCAACTCCACCATCCCAAGCAAAGGTGTATAATCCTTCTTTGTATCCCAGCTCATTAGATTCAAGAAAGCTAACTGTTACCGGGGCCAAGTCAATGAAACCTGTTCGTAAAGTTCTTATTAAAAGATTGAATAGAAACATAAGTGAAGTTTCTGCTTCAAAGGGCAACAAACCTATACCTGGAAGCTTAATAAACGACATCACTCTAAAACCCTCACTAAAAACAGCCGCAGCACCACAGTGACCGATAATTCCGCCTCCAGCACGTGCAAAATCCCTTAAAACATCATCAAATCCTTTAGGTCTGAAAAGAATAATCATATAACCACCATAAAAATAGGCAACATCATACAATCTAATAATTTGTCCATCATTATACTGAATTAGACCGTTCCCTGTCGTCGTATCTACAATATCTTCGTATCTAACGGGTACTGCATTAAAATCGGATAATATAGTATTGCAAAGATAGTCGATTGGATCAATAACACCCTGGAAAAGAAGGGCTATTTCCCTCGGGTCGTAACATACAGCTACGTCAATGTCAATACCATTTCCATCTCCGTTAGCGGAAACAGGAATGAGAACCGAGCTCAAAATCAACAAGACTGCCAAAAATATAAATCGCTTCTTCATATCTTTGTCATTATGAAATGAATCATTAATGTGTTATGAAAACTTCATCAAGATTTTTTAAATAGAATATTGATTTTCTAAAAATTTAATTTAACAATTTTTTGGGGTATTCAATATTTAAAATAATGTTTATGTGAAAAGCTTGGATTTTAGTCTTTCGCAAATGGTTTTTGATTCTTCAATGATGCTGTCAATAACTTCCTTCACGCTCACTATTTTATGGATTCTACCTATATTCATACCAAGAGAAACAACACCAGCGTTAATATCTCCTTCAATCCACGCCTTTTTACCTAGCTCGCCACTAATTACTGTTAATAACTCCTCCAAAGAAGCTCGTCTCTTATCCATTTCTAGTGCTTTTTCAGCTGGTTTGTTTTTTATGACTCTCATGGGTAAGCCAATCGATTTATCGATAAGTATTGTGTCAGTTTCATTAGCCTTAATTAACCATTCTTTAATTTTTAGGTGAGCAATACACTCATGGGTCGCAACAAAGCGCGTACCCATGATCAAACCATCTGCGCCTAATGCCAAAGCTGCTACGAAGCTTCGAGCATCACAGAATCCCCCTCCTGCCACAACAGGTATCTTTACAGCATCTACTGTTAAGGGTACGAGAATCAGTGAAGTAACTTCGTCCATACCGGGATGTCCCGCGCTTTCATACCCGATTATGGCCACAGCATCTACTCCCACGCTCTCTGCCTTCCTAGCAAACTTTACTGAGGGTACTTTATGGATTATCTTTACTCCTGCCTCTTTTAGTCTAGGCACATAGAGTTCTGGACTTGCCCCCGAAGACTCAACTATTTCAACACCCTCATTGATGAAAATGTCGATGTCCTCTTCCACCTTTCTTGTCCTCATCATAGGGAACAAGTTCAAATTAACTCCAAAAGGCTTGTCCGTCAGATTTTTAGTTTTTCGAATTTCCTCTCGAAGTTCCTTTTTATTATCAAAGGTTGTAGAGGCTAATATTCCTAGTCCTCCAGCATTTGATACAGCTGCCACCAATTCAGCCCTAGAAAGGATGTGCATACCTCCAGCAATTATTGGATATTTTATGTTAAACAACTTGGTTATTTTTGTCCTGAACATGTTGATCAACCTCTACATACATATCGTTGCATGTATCTCCTTTTAAATTGGAACTCATCTTCAATAAAAGTAGATCATTTTCTAATTAAAATTACAGCAGGAATTTCTAGAAGTTTGTTGTATCGATTATTAACAGGATTTGGAAAGAATTGATTAAACCGTAGATGCAACTTAAATTAATATTTAGATATTTATTACGATATGAATAAAATTTTTATGCTCAGAATATCTGAATGGCGTGACTGGTGTTTATAATGTCATCCAATTCCAGTATCCTACGAAAGCTTTCAAAAAAGGAGGCTTTTCACTTCCTTGGACCAGTCGGAAACAAAATAAATGAAAGTGCTGTGTCTTTTGAAGAATTTTTGGAGAAGATTAAAAAAGTTGATGCGGAGTCGTTAGAGTTTCATCTATATCGAGGAGACTTTGAAAATTGGATAAGTGAAATCCTAGGTGACGAAGAACTTGCTGAAGAAATTAGTGGATTAAGGAAACTAAACTTAAAAGGGAAAACTTTACAAGAGCATCTTCACTTCACCATCTTAAAGAGATATAGCAATTTTAAAAATGAACAAGACCAAATAACCACAAATAATAACGAAATGTATGAAGAAATGGAAGAAATTGTCGATAAATTAGCCAATCATCTCGGGAAAATGGAAAAAAACATCAAAAAAATTACGAAGATTACTGAATTTCTACATATCTCGGAATATTAAACGGGACTCATTTCGGCCCAGCATATTTTTTTATTGGAATTTGAGGGTTATATTGTCGAGTTCCTTCTCCTCCTTTTCCAATTTGAGACTTAAATACAAAGTTTCTCCAATCCTTTTTTTATCTGTAAAAGGTTTTATCTATTGGTGTTGATAATCGTAAACGTCAATCAGCACATCGGAGCTAGAGATTGACATGCAAACAGAGATAGAAAGCCAGTATAAATCCTCGGTTAATCAAAAAGTAGTTATTTGCGATAAAAAAAAAGTATTCAAAATTTTTCCTGAGATGCTATCCAAAGCTGGATTTGAACCTAGGGACTACAATCTCGTGTTAGTCAAGCCAAATATTTGTGGATTGTATCATCCCCAACTCCGAATTATAGCACTCGTATTAAGATTCTTTGAACCATATGCCCAAAGAATTGTGGTAGGAGAAACCGATAGCATGAGTCATACCCCTGAAGTGCAATTCAGACGTTTAGGTATTTGGGATATAGTAAAACAATTTGATAAGGTTAAGGCTGTAAACCTAATGGAAGATGAAATTCTAAACTTGGAAGTTCCATCAGCTCATGCAATCAATCACCTGCCGATCCCAAAGTTGGTTCATCACTGCGATTTACTCGTGAATATTCCCAAGGTCGGAACCCACATGAGAACGATGTTAACCTGTGCCGTGAAAAATCTCTTAGGTTTATTGGCTGAGAAACGCAAGTATAGCGTTTATCATCCACTCGGTGTTGACAAGGTGATAGCTGATTTGATGAAGATTATAAGGTGCGACTTGAACGTGGCAGACGTCAGAAATAAGGTGATTATAGGCGCGGACCCTTTAACAGTTGACATTCTTGCGTGCAGATTCGCTGGTTTGGATCCTCTTAAAGTCGAACATCTAAGGCTTGTCTCTGCAGATAGAAATCTGAAACTTGAAAAGGTCGTTAATCAACTGCAGATAATTAGAATGTAGATCTATCGCCAGCATTAGTTACTATTCGTTCGAACTACGCCCACTTATATTGGAAAAAACATAATTCATGATTAAAAAGGAAATATAAGGTGAGATAATGATTGAAAAAGAATTAGAAGATGTTGAGACGAAAAAAAGAGATTTTCTCAGAAAGGCATCTACTTCAGGAGCTACTACTGCCACAGGTGCCGTAGGATTGGCAAGCTTAAAAAGAGCTTCTTCTCGAAAGATTGAAGAGTTAATTCCAACAGTTCCAACTAACCTAAGCGAAACACTGGTAAACGGTGGACAGCGAACACTACCAAACTATGAAGTAGTGCCTCTAAAAATAGAATCCTTTATGGCGTCAGCTATCCAGATGAGCGTTCAAATGCCTGACATGCAAAATCCGAAGCCAAGAGTAAAGGAGAACGTGGAACATGCTATTGCCATGATACACGCCACTCAATATTTGAATGGTGGAAAAGGAAAATTGCTTGCTTTCCCTCAATTCTGCCTCTCAAGCAGTCAATACGGTAGATGGAACAGAAAAACTTATCTTGATTTGGCAATTGAGCTACCGGGAGAGGAAACAGATCAAATTGGTGAATGTGCTAAAATGTATGATTGCTACATCGAAATGGCAGCTCCTACGAGAGATCCTGAATGGCCGAACCATTTCTTCAACAATTCATTCATCATAGCACCTAATGGAAAAATAATTCACCAACACTGGAAGGCTTTCGCTCCAGGTGGTTTTGAGTATGCTACATGTGTACATGATGTACTCGACGAGTTTGTTAAGAGGTATGGGTGGGAAACAGTTTGGCCCGTGGCCAAGACAGATATAGGAAACATAGCTACAATGATTTGTTCAGAGAGTCACGAATTTGGGGAAACAGCTAGAATTTTCGCCTTAAATGGAACCGAAATCCTAGTTTATTCAATTTCCGGTACAGGTGGAACTAATAAATCGTATATTGTACAGAATATATTAATGCAAGCTGATTGCTATAGAAACAATTGTTACGGAATTGTAGCAACTAATAGTGCACTCCATTTTAGAGAGCCAGGTTTCGATAAATCAAAGCCATACATGGAAGGTTGGGAGCCATCCTTTGCGTTCATAGGTGGATACTCCTGCATAATCGGCCCTAAAGGAAGAATACTAGATCAGCTGAACACATGTACGGAAGGAGTTGTTAGCGAACAAATATTTATAGGAGTCCATAGGAAAGGTCGTTCTATACCCGTCCTAAGAAACGAACTTTACGCTCCAGGTTATCAGAGACCAAGCAAATATCCAAAAAATATATACATAAACTACCAGCCGCAGGATGTAAAGGACGCTGTGAAATTTAATCAAGAAAAAGCGCAGTGGTAAAAACATCAAAAGAATATACCTTAGAAACGGAACTTTCTAAGGTTTTTCCGTTTTTTCGAGTACCTTAATAACATCTTCATCTGTTAAGTCATACCAGTTCTTGTAGGCGTCCGCAACTGCAAATACCGGCCCACGTCTTATGTTTAGGCATACTATCATATCTACTTCGTCAGTGAGAAGTTTGATGGCACTCATCGAGGCAGTCGGCACTGCTACCACTATTTTTTCATGTTCTTTCTTTATTATGGATCTCACTGCTGCCAGCATTGTATAGCCCGAAGCTAATCCATCATCGACCAATATAACAACTTTTCCTAAAAAATCAGGCATAGATTTGTCACCTCTGTATCTTCTGAGCCTTTCTTGGATAATCTTCCTCGTTTTTGAGATTGACTCTTCAATCATCTTCTCCGTTAAATCTAGGTGTCTAATTAGACGCTCGTTCAGAACTGTTTCACCGTCCCATGTTAGAGCTCCGAATCCCGCTTCAGTATTCCATGGAATCTGAATCTTTCTAACTATGATTACGTCCATTGAAATACCAAATTCCTTAGCAATTACATAACCTACGGGAACTCCACCAGCTGGCACGGCTAATAGTACAATTTTTCTTTTAACTACGTATTTCCGGAGCATCTCAGCAAGGACCTTGCCAGCATGAAACCTATCTCGAAATATGAATGTACGTTCCCTATATGCTGGTTCCTCGATAATACTCGCCATAATGTGAAGTTATAAACATCTTCTAATTAAACTATCAGACCGCTAATATTATTGTGAGGTTTGGCTTTAACAAAAGATATGTCCGCTGGACGTCAAGTATTAGAAAGTATTTGCTTCTCTTTACGAGTGTTATGAAAATTGACTCATTACTGTATTAGAAAATAATTCTAATCGTTCTGGAATAGGATCATACATAATAAGGGTGAACCGAGAAATTCCTAAATCTACATATTCATAAACTCTATCAACAATAGTTTCAGGGGTGCCGACCAGCGCTGATGCTAAAAAATCCTCCCTGGATTGGCCCTTAGGCTGAACATTCTTAAGGAGCGTCTCAAGTTCGTTTTCATCTTTAGCGAATACAAGTCTAGGAAAAATCGAAAAGCGGAGTTTTTTAGAGTCTTTTCCGATCCTATCACAATATTTTTTAACGAATTGAATACGTTCTTTAACCTTCTTGAGAGGTACAGCCAAATTAATTTCATCAACAAGCTCTGCTGCCACTTTTAGCAGTTCGTCTCCTGAACCGCCTACCATAATGGGTGGATGCGGCTTTTGGAAAGGTTTTGGCATGCTAATGCACTTCTCTATGGCATAATACTTTCCACTGAAAGTTGTCTCTGGCTCTGTCCAAAGTTTCTTAATTATCTGTAAGGCCTCTTTCAGTTGTTGGATCCGAATCAAGGGCTTTGGAAAATCATATCCGAAAGCTTGATATTCGCGTTTATGCCATCCAGCTCCGATACCTAGCTCAAAACGACCAGTTGTGATAACATCCAATGTAGCGGCCATCTTGGCTAGCAACGCAGGATTCCGAAATGAATTACAAATTACAGTGTGACTAATTCGAAGTTCTGTCTTAACTCCTATAGCGGTCATTAGTGTCCAAGCTTCAAGAATTTCCTTACTTTCATCCCTTAAGTTAAGCAAATGGTCGTTCACATACACTATTGGAAAACCATGCCGTTCAACATCTTGCGCCAACTTTAAGATTGAGGGATAGTCATTCCGCATTCTAATATAAACCCCAAAGTCTACATGCTGTTTCATGGATCTTCAATGATTGATTCTCATTTAAAAGGTCTCTGAAAACTTCGCAATACTTGAATAGAACAATGGCTGAGTATCTTTCAAATAAACCAAAGACTAATACTAAATAACCGAAACATACAATTTAATTTTGCTTCGCTAGAGGTAGGATATTATGCGCAGAATTGGTGTTGTAACTGCTGGGGGCAATGCTCCTGGGATGAATGCAACAATACGTTCAGTTGTTCGCTCTGCTATTTATGAAGATCTTGAAGTTATCGGTTTCGAGAGAGGTTACGCAGGTCTAATAGATGGGCAGATTCGGAGGATGGGACCTCGATCTGTGAGTGGAATTATTAATCTGGGGGGAACAATACTAAAGACCCATCGTTGTGAAGAGATGAAGACCCCTCAGGGTTTAAGAAAAGCAGGAAACATTTTAAAGAAGTATAAAATTGACGGACTTATAACAATTGGTGGTGACGGAACCTTCAGAGGTGCAAGTAAACTCCACAAAGTCTGTAATCTACCAATTATAGGGATTCCTGCTACAATCGACAACGATGTTGCAGGAACAGATACAACGATAGGTTTCGACACCGCCGTTAATACCGCCCTTCGGTCGATAGATAAGATACGCGATACTGCAACATCCCACGAAAGGATTTTTGTGGTCGAGGTTATGGGAAGAAAAAGGGGTTTCCTTGCGCTTGAGGTAGGAATTACTGGAGGGGCTGAAGAAATCCTAATTCCAGAGGTGGAGTTTAACCTAGATGAGATCTGTGAACGCCTAAAATGTGCTAGAATTGAGGGGAAAACCTCGGAGATAATTGTGATAGCTGAGGGAGCAGGAAACTCCCGTACTATTGTAAAGTATATCGCAAAGAACACGGGATATGAATTGCGTTTAACCGTTTTGGGTCATATACAAAGAGGTGGTTCACCAACCGCAAAAAGTAGAGCTCTCGCATGTCAGTTTGGACATTACGCCGTAAAGCTAATAACAGAAGGCGTTGAGAAGAAAATGATAGGAAAAAAAGATGGAAGGATAGTCTCGATTGATCTTGATTACGCTTGGAAGGAAAAAAAGAAGATAGATTTAAAGTTGTACAAGCTTGCCCAAATTCTGTCTAAATAGAAGAACTATATCATTATTTAACCAATACACAAGTTTGGCCTTTAGCTTACCTAAACGTATTTCATCCAATAATCTCCACTAGACTCCCTAGTGCTTCGCCGGGCACACCCTTCCGGAAACGAGCTCGTACAAGACCCTTTTTTCCGTGCAACGCCACAATTACCCCTCGACATTTTCGCTCTCCAACTGGCCACGCCACCTTCCGACCTATTAGCCGTCCAGCTTCACTGATTGATTTGACACCAAGAAAACGAAGGAGGCATTCTTTGGATTTTTGGGTTTTAAGACCCTTTCGATAGCTCACGATAATGGCATTAAGATTCGACATATTTACCCCATCATTTGCGCATTAGGCTTTAAAGTTTACTTTTTTAAGTCTTTATGTTTTTCTCATAGCTTACTCTGCTTGAACGTCTTCAATGCCCTTTTCTGTGATTATGAATCGTGCACTATTTTCAGGCAGATGTGGTGAGTCAATAACCTTCGCAATTCTTGTTTTCTGGCTTCCCTTTCTAAGATAGACGCGGTGGGTACAGGCGTGAGCCATGACATGTCCGCCGGTAGGCTTGTTGGGGTTTCCGAAAAATTGGGCGGGGTTTGCCTGAACTTGATTTGTAAGTATTATAGACAGATTATAGGCCTCTGCTAGTCTTAACAGCTTGTGGAGGCAGCTGTTGAGTTTTTGTTGACGTTCAGAAAGCTTTTCTCTACCGATATATTCCCCTCTGAAATGACCGATCATAGAGTCAACAACAACGAGTTTTATGTTATTCTCCGGACAAAACTTGAATAGCTGGTCTATCAGAAAAATTTGATGATCACTGTTGTAAACTCTAGCGAGAAAAACGTTCCTTAATGTTTTTTTAGGATCAAGATCTAACGTATTTGCAATTTCAAATATACGTTCTGGCATAAAAGTTCCTTCAGTATCTATAAACGCCACATTCCCGTTTAATCCTCCATTTTCTAAAGGAAGCTGAGCCATAATGCATAACATAAAGCAGATCTGAGTTTTGCCTACACCGTACTCTCCAATTAACTCGGTTATGACCTGAGTTTCGATTCCACCCCCTAAAAGTTCGTTTAGTGCCTTGGAACCTATAGAACATTTTACCATCTTTTTTCTCTTTTCCCACAGTTCCTTAGCCGTGATAAAGTCTATCCTGAGCAATTTTCGAGCTGCCGCAACAATGTTAATGACCATGTTGAAACCAATTCCCGTTTTTTCAGCCATTTCTCTAGGAGGAGTAACGACAATTGCTTCTACAGTGGTTATTCCGGAAGAACGAAGTTTGCTTGCCATGACTGGTCCAACACCATCAAGGAGTTCTAGATTATCATTCGTCACTTTATTTTCACATTTCGCAGATATACTATCTATTGATTAAGCTTTTGCGGTCTAAAGCATGATTCTGAAGTGGAGAGAGATTAGTGAAAATAATTTTTTTATTTTTAAAAAAAATACTTAATTAAAGGGTTTATAAAAAATCGAAAAGCTCAAGTATATTAAGGTTTATTTCAAACTAGACTAGAAACAATAATGCAAAGACTTTATGTAAAATGACTTAAGAAGGGTGTAGCGAATTATAACGGATTATACTTACTGAGATACAAAATTTTAGGCCTGGTGAAATCCTTATGAGATGGGAAGTGAAACAAAATGAATAACGATACAAGGATTTCTAGATTCTCAAAAAAATTTATCGAACATCCTTTGATTTGGCCTGAAACCGTAGAAGCTAGAATGTACCAGCAAACTATCGCTGAAAAAGTTTGTCAGAAAAATACTATGGTCATATTACCCACAGCTCTTGGCAAGACCGTAATCTCTGTTTTAGCCGCTGCTCACTTCCTTTACAATCACTGGAACATGAAAATCCTTGTTATGGCTCCCACTAGGCCATTAGTTCTTCAACATAAAGACTCTTTCAGCAAGTTTCTGAAAATCAAAGCTGAAAAAATAGTTGTCCTTACAGGTAAGGTGCCCCCCAGCTACAGAAAGTATCTTTGGGAAGGAGATGCCAAGATTTTTTTTGCTACGCCTCAAGTCGTAAGGAATGACTTAGAGAATGGACGAATTTCTCTCGAAAACTTTAGCTTAGTAGTATTTGACGAGTGCCATCGGGCAAGAAAGAACTACGCCTATACACTAGTGGCTAAGAGGTATGTGGAACAGGCTCATTGGCCAATCATTATGGCTACAACAGCTAGCCCAGGGTCAAAAATAAAAAATATTAGTCAAATTTCTGAAAACCTCTTTATAGAGCAGTTAGAGTACCGCATCGAGGAGAACTCAGATGTAATGCCGTACATCCATCGAGTAGATGTGGAATGGAAGCAAGTAGTCCTTTCTGAGGAATACAATGAAATTGGAGAGCTCTTAAAAAATATTCTTTGGAACAGGCTTAGACGACTACAATCCCTAGGCTTAGTTAAAAAGTATTTGAGGTACGTGACTCGTAAAGATCTCTTAGAGGCTGGAGAAAACCTTAGGGAAAGTTTAGAAAAAGCCTCGGAAATAGAGAAGGGCTCCATTTATGGCGCTATTGTACTTCAATCTGCGTCACTAACAACTTTTCACGCTATAGAGCTCTTAGAAACCCAGGGAATCTATTCTTTAAGTCGATTCCTTGAAAGGGTGGAAAAGCAAAGTCACCAAAAGAAGAGTTATAGAAACATCATTCTCGACCCAAAATATCATCTAATAAGAAACTATCTTACTAAATACAGCGACTTGAATCACCCAAAAATTCTTATACTTAAAGAAGAGGTTACACGCCATTTTTTTAGCAACTCCTCCTCAAGAATTCTAATATTTACACAGTACAGAGACACGGCAACCCACCTCGTCAGTGAGCTGAAGGAATTAAACGGCGTGTACGTGAAACGTTTTGTAGGGCAAGCTAGCAAGGAAAATGACCCAGGTCTCAGCCAAGAAGAGCAAGCTAGGATATTACATGACTTTAGTGAAGGTAATTTGAATACTTTGGTTGCTACCAGTATAGCGGAAGAAGGATTAGATATTCCAGCCGTAGATCTCGTTATCTTCTACGAGCCTATTCCAAGCGAAATACGTTACATTCAACGAAAAGGAAGAACCGGAAGAAAAAACATAGGAAAAACAGTGATTCTGGTAGCTAAGGACACCTATGATATTGCATACCTCTATGCCAGCAAACGAAGAGTTGAAAAGATGAAGTCTATTATTGAAAGTCTTAACAAACAGTTGAAACCACTTACGAGAAGAGGATTGAAACAAGTTCCCAAACCAATGCCAAAATCAGAGATAGCTAAGGAAAAATCCTACATTTCGTCCCAAAAAATTAAAAAAGCCGTGGTTGAAGTTGAGATTAACAAGTTCACTAAACAGGTTAATCGGGCTACGAAGATCGTGTGGATGAAGGCGATGCAGGCAGGAGCAAGAGGCTGTTTAATCGAGGATTTAGTGGAAGAATTAGTCTTAGAAGGCTATTCCTCAAGTATCGTCAAGACCGCGATAAATAGCCTCGAAAAGTCAGACCAAGTTTATAAATTGGGTTTGGATCGCATCGCATCAGTAGCAGGAATGGCAACTCAAAAAGAGGATAATGATCTGTACGAGGTAGAGATTGAAAAGATCCTGCCAGGAAGAGCTATATGTATAATCAATAATAAGTGGAGAGCTAGGCTTTTACCAGAAGAATATGAAGGTCCTCCTAAACTAATAAAGAAGAACAGGAGATTTAAGGCTAAAGGTAATCTTTACCATGAAGGGAAAACTCTCTGTATAAAAGTAAGAAGTGTCACTGACCTTCTTTAGTACACGGTCGGAAATTAGTCATAAGATCCTTAGTGATATGCCGCAAACGCGTATATGACTCAACAATTGTAGCGGTTCTTGCAACGCGCCTGGGAGCAAAGGGGCGTGCTTGTTCTTCCCGCGGATTTCTCTACCCATATGGTCCTGCGTCGATAATGCACTCAATAAATGCTTAAATTAAATTATATATTTTTGGTTCTGTTTTTCAAAGTCTTTTACGATCTCTATGCCCTGTCGGGGCGATTCTTTTCCGCTAAGCGGAATATCGCTCAGGAGAGTCCATGGACTGTCCTTAGCCAACCTTGTAACGGTATGTTCCTCTCCAAAACACTCTTTTGAGATTTCATAGATTAAATGACAAACTTCAGCTTCTGAAATGTGTCCTAAAGCATGTAAATACTCGTGACCCAACAAATTGTAGACAAACGCATTCAAAAGTTTTTTTGACTTTGTAGTGGTTTTGACTTTGTGGACGAGAGTTCGATTTAAAACTATGTTATTAGTGCCTAAAGGATGATACGCCCCAAGTCGGAGAGGTAAATCATCTAAGAAAAGTAACATGCCTCCTCTATGCTCGCCTGTATAATCATTAACAGTTTCTCTGACTATATCCCAAATTTCACTGAACCCTTCAGCTTTATCAATTCTAGAACGATAGTAATCACTTGGATAAACCTCAGGTTTTTTGTTGACGATACTTTCCACTTCATCATCTTTTAATGATAATAAGATATTAGTTTTTTCAATGGAAGACAACTTTATGCGTGATGTACATTTTCTAATTAATGTCAATTCTAATCCCTCCTAACTCGTAATGGCAACTCTTCTGATTAGTGTAGGCTCCGTAAAGGCCAAGTTAGATCTTCTAAGATTTTCTTTTATTAAAATAGGATTACTAAGTAGCTTTTTTATTCCTTCAACATGAGCAGCTCCAACAAACGTCATTATTTTGGACTTAGTTTCTTTGTAATTATTTTGCATGATCCAAGCTAGTCTAGCAGCCATCAAAGCGTTACGTTCATCAATCAGAACCTCCCAGATCCCGGGGGAAATCTCTCGAAGATACTCTATCTTTCTTTTAGAATTGTTAATTACCAAATCTTTGTAGCCCATCTCCCAGAGCCGAATGGGATCTTCTGTTGAATGATAATATCCTGGAAGAACGATACGAGACCTCTCAAAAGGAGTCGTTCTTCTTATTCTTTGTCTTATTTCATTTTCGGTCATATCTATTAGCCATATGTTGGCGTTCACATTTCCTAGGGCGTCCGTCGCTCCAATAAATTCACAAATACCCATACATTTACCGCGTTTTGGACAGGTTACACATGCAGTATTGAGTAGTCTGAATCGTCTCCAATCGAGCTCGATAGCTACATCTGTAGGTTTCGATGATTTAATTGCGGTATAGGCATCATTCAGGCTTCGTCTTGTAAAGTGGGCGGTACCAATGATGTCAACATATTTGGTATAGTCGGTATTATAGATCTCTATCATTTTTTTCCCTTTTATGAAATCTTAATTTTCCGGTCAGGAGACATCTCTTTCTTTGGAATTGTTACCTCTAAGACACCGTTCTTATATTTTGATGATGCATTTTCAATATCAATTATCGCCGGCACGTCTATTATTTTTAAAAAGTTCTTTGTCTTAACTTCAACCTCTCCTTTGGTTACATTAAGTTGTATATTATCTTTTTCTTCACCAGGCAGTTCAATGTATATCTTTACTTCCTTTTCTTCATCAAAAACGTCCGTTAACGGTTCACGGGTTTCCTTTAAATCGCTTTTTAGAGCGTTGAATGGTCTCTT
>JAEOTF010000375.1 GCA_016840025.1 Candidatus Hodarchaeota archaeon | reverse complement strand
TTACCCGACTCGTTGATAAGATTTTGAATTTCAACATTCCATCCTGTTACTCCGTGGATACGAGCAATGATATCCCCAAGTATGGCGTTCCTAAGGTGACCGATATGGAGTGGTTTAGTGGGATTTGTGGATGTATGCTCGATAATTACTTTCTGTCCCTCTCCCATTTCCGTTTCACCAAAGTTTTCTTTTTGCTTTAAAACTTCTTCAATGATTTCTTCCGATATTTTTTGCTGGTTAAGACGGAAGTTAATGTAACCTGGATGGCTAGCTTTAATCTCCACCATTAAATCCTTTAGCTCTCTACTTGAAGTGAGTTCACTAGTTAGTTCCTCTGCGAGGTCTAGTGGATTTTTCTTTACCATTTTAGCCAAACGAAAGCAGATAGTTGAGGCTATGTCTCCCATTGACGGCTCAGGGGGCTGTTCGAGAGACTGGAGTATTTCTTTTGCCTCTAGTTTTTCATATCCTTTGTTTTCCATAATAAATGTGATTGAATTAGCTATTAAAGAGTAATAACGGCGCAATTGTAAATTCTCCGATCAAAAAAAGTGATAAGAAATTATGTCTTTTATTATTCACCAATCAAAAAATGGGATAAGAAATTATGTCTTTTATAGAAATTCTCGAACTGTACGTTTTCTTAGAATTGTTGTTGTTGGCACAAGAGCTCCTATAAGTCCTATTAATAGTGAAAAGATAAAAAGAAGACCAATAAAATACCAAGGAATAGATAAGAAAAGAGGAGCTTCATGAATCCAAGCACTCTGTAATTGAAAAGCTAATGAAATTACAAAACCAGCTATAGATCCAACTAAAGAAGAAGAACTTGTTAGAATCAGGGATTCTAAAAGAATTGCCATTCTAACATCTCGATTACGGAGTCCTAACCCTCGTAATATTCCGATCTCCCTATATCTCTCTTTTACTGATGCATACATTGATGTTATTACCCCAAAAAGACCTAATGTTCCTCCAAGTATTGATAAAACGGTATATAGCATGATTGCTTCTTTTGCAGTTTCCTTGATTGAGTTGATAGCAGATTGTGTGAGTAAAACTGATGTGCCTACGCTGAAGGAAGCTTTTAAGCGAGATCCTATAACCTTGGCATTATCTGGATCAGTTTTAACAAAAAGATAATTATAGGATAGTTCTGTAACCTCACTACGAAGATCTTGAATTAAGCCAAGCCACGCATTCAAGGAAATAAAAATACCGTCGTTTGAAGCATGTATATCACTTGTATGGAAATGATCAGAAAAACCCGGTACTTTTTCAACAATAGCACTAATTTGAAACAAAGAATCGGTTGTACCAAAGGGATCACGACTTTCTAAGTGAATACGAAGGGTATCTCCTTTCTTTAAGTTAAGATATGACGCTAAAGCGCCAGAAATGATTGCATGGTGGGTTGTGCTTGAAGTAACTTCCTCAAAATCCTTAAGATCGCCTTCACGAAATTGAAAGGTATCTGTAAACAGAGCGGAAGAGAAATTAGAATCAATACCCCAAATCCTAGCCGAGATATGGAGGATATATCCCGCATCTCCTGCATAGGCTTTAAGTCCAAAGTCAGGTTGATTAAGAGAGGGCGTCACCCCTGAAATAGACCGAATCTCTCCACTTTGTTTTAATATTGTATCTTTGATATTGGAAGGAAAAGGCGAAAACGGATCAGATGCATTATGAATAAATCCATTATCTCTCTTTCTAATGCTAATATCTGCCCCAATTTGAGAACGTGAACGCCAAGTTGATTTTTCAATGTCAACTTCTCTTACACTCCCACTGTAGATAATAAATGCAAAAGTAAATGTGAGAATCAGTGCTGTAGTAGTATAACGTCTTCTATTAGCGGTAAGACTACGAGCAACAATTTCTGTTACTTTCTGGGTTTTGGTGAAGAGACTTGTAAGTCCTATTAGAATCTTTTCACTAATTGGTAAAATACCCCCTACTCCTATGAGACTAGTGCCCAGGAGAAGTGTTATAATCGTAAGGAAATAGATTAATGATAACATTCCTGGCTTTCGTCGTGTAAAAGCCATAGGCACGATAAAATATACAAAAATTGAGACAATAGAGAGAATAAATCCATATAACACCAAAAGTAAAGCATAACGTCGCCTAGAAGGAAAAGTAGGAGTTGCAAATGGTCTTCCAGAAGGAGAATTAGCTTCAACAATCCGAATTCTTGAACATTTGTAGGCAGGGACGACCACACACCCAATTCCGATTATCAAACAGATGACTGCACTGTTCATAAGCGATGAAGGGCGGACAATGGGTCCTACTTTCGCATCAGGAATAATCATATCAAAAAAAAGAATAGAAAAGAATGTCCCACCAAATAAACCTAAAATATCACTCCCAATGATTAAGAATAGACCTTCCATTATGGTTAGGAGCCAAATTTCTCTATTCTTGAGACCAAGTGTTCTTAATATTCCAAATTCACGAATTCGTTCCCTGAAATTGGTGGTAGCAATACCAAAAAAAAGTAAACCGCCAATAATCGCTACCACAGTAGATACGAAGAACGTGTAGATACGGGTGTAGATCATACTATCTTCAAAATCCCTAATTTCAGAAATACGAGGGAAACTAACCTGCAACTCAAATGGCTTTATTGTTACTCTATTCAAGACTTCCTGAATCATATTCCCTAATTTTTGACTTTCTTTGACCATCCCATCAATATTTTCAACCTTGTAGATCTTTTCAGGATTTTTAAATGTACCAACAAGTCGAGAGAAAGCATATTTTTCAAAAACAGAATAGACGAAAGGGATGGAGTTTAACGCTGTGGAGATCCATTTGAGATCAAAGAGAAGGTATAATCCAGTACTGATCGCTCCAAATCGTAAATGATCTGTAACATAACCTAGGATTGTAGCATTAAATTCAATTGTTTCGTTTTCTACTTCTATTTTAAGAGGTAGTTCCGCACTATCTCCTATTAATGGCTCAAAATCACTTGATAATACAATCTCTGGGTGAAATTGAGTTAAATTCTCAATTTTTGCTGGTGGATCTGAGAATTGAAATCTTGGTTCGAGTCTACCGATACCAAGCATATCTTCCAGTGTGAAATTACTGGCAATCGCTGGAGCAGTTATCAATTTATTGGAGATATTAACCTCAACTGCAAAGAAATGACGGATAGTAACGCCTTTAAAAACCTCTATGAAGGATGAATTAGCATTTAAGGCTTGAAGAGCATTACGTGGATCAAAATAGCTCCCATAATCAAAATCTGACCAAAAGGTTTCTTTCTGAAACGGACGAGTGATACTAAGATCTATTTCACCTACTGACTCAGAAGCAAGTGAAAGAGAGTGATAATTTAGCGAATCGAGGTAAATAAAAGTAGTAGTTAATGTACCGCAGACAGTAGCAAGGCCTAAAACCATCAGAATTGCTCGTGAAGGTGTTTTTCTTAGTGATCGAAAGACCAAGGTTAGCGGGAGTCTCATTCTAATCATTGGGATTCGCATTTACATTCGACTCATTTGGTCAATTGAAGCGATTCTAGGTTTCTAGAAATACTGATAAAAAATTTCTTTGAAGAAGAAAATGATGTCTGATATTAAAGAGATATATTAGCAACTTATGGTTCGATTACTATGGTTCGAGTCATTATCGATCGAATTCACAAAACATATCTTCTTGGGCAAACTGCAGTTCCAGCTCTTCGTGGAATTAGTTTAAAAATTGAATCAGGCGAATTCTATTGCGTCATGGGTCCAAGCGGCTGTGGGAAAACAACTCTCTTGAATCTTGTCGGTGGAATTGACTTTCCATCCAAAGGACGAGTTTTTCTCGGCGATTTAGATCTGGGAAAAGCATCAGATGACCAACTTGCAGATATTCGGCTGGAAAAGGTTGGCTTTATCTTTCAGTTTTTTAATCTCCTATCTAATTTTACTGCTCTCGAAAATGTCGAGCTTCCTATGACTTTTGCCCGTTTCTCTAAAAAAGATAGAAAAAATAAAGCCCTAGAACTCCTAGAACAAGTAGGTCTAAGTGAACGAGCGGATCACATACCTAACGAATTAAGCGGCGGTGAACAGCAGCGAGTAGCTATTGCTCGAGCATTAGCTAACAGTCCCGAGATTTTATTGGCCGATGAACCTACAGGTGATCTCGATTCAAAATCGGGGGCAGAAGTACTTCAAATAATCAAAAATCTTAACCAAGAAAAAGGCGTTACAGTATGTATGGCAACACATAATCCAGAAGTCGCTGCATATGCAGAAAAAGTCGTACAACTTTTAGATGGTAAAATAGTCTCAGAAAAGATGAATAGAGTGTGAATAGCGCGTGAGGAAGCTTATCCTCCTTCTTGGACCAAAATCTTATACTATTCGCCGTATCAGAGCCGAATTACACAAAATAAATTGCAAAACGGCCTTAAAAGACTGGTCTAAACTTGTATTACCTTTTCCAGAGGATATCCCTGCTGTTTGTCTTCCAAGAATGACCCCACGCGTATCTACAATCTTTCAACTCGATTGTATTGAACAATTGACTGTGCAAGGTTCCTATATCATTAATCGGCTTGAATCGATTTTAAAATGTGATAAATTGTCCCAGTTTATGATCTGGCGCGCTTCAAAAAAATTACGCGCGTTATCAACTATTCCTTCATCAATAGGCACCCTTAATACGGATATAGCCCTTGATTTTATAAATGAAAAAGGACAAGTAGTCTGTAAACCCTCTGACAGAGGGTTAGGAGAAGGAATACTTCTGCTTTCCGCCACAGATCCCAATTTAAGAAACATAATTACAAACTTTTTGAATCAATTTGGCTTATTATTTCTGCAAGAATACATTCCTGATCAAAAGTATGATTTGAGAACTCTCGCTATCGGTAATAATTTTTTTCAATATTTTAGAAAAGCTACCACGGATTTCCGGTCGAACATCTCATGTGGTGGAATTCCTGTCCCTATCGAGGATATGAATGGGGAAATTCCAGAAATTAAGTCTTTTCTTCAACAATCACGCCAGTTAGCGAAAGTAATAATGGAAGAAATAGAATTAGAGATCGTAGGTATAGATACAGCTCTATATAAAAATAAGCTTTTACTCTGGGAATGGAATCCCTTTCCTGGAATAGAAGGTGCAGAAAAGATTTTTGGATCTAATGTAGGACGAACAATTGCAGTGTATCTGAAAAATAAGTTGGTTGAATTATATGAATGAAGATTATACAAAAAAACTATTAGATTTGGCTTTCACGCTTGGTTCTGTTCTTGCAGGCGTATCCGACTTAAAAACCCTAGAGAAACTCAAGACGTACCCACCTAATTTATTTGAAAACTTTAAATACGCAATCTCAGTAGCTGTTGCATTACCAAGAAATGTTTTTATCCTAATAACTAGAAAAAGCCCAGGAGAATTGTATGCTCATTCTTATAAAACTGCAAATATCCTCTTAGATCAAATAACCTTCCAAATTTGTGAGAAAATAACTAATTATGGATTCAACTCTCAACCTATAGCTGCTTCACTTATGGTTGACGATGATAACTGTATGGGAAACGCTTCTCACAAAGCATTTGCTAGAGCTGCAGGACTCGGTTGGATAGGGAAGAATATACTTCTGGTTACACCAAAATATGGACCTAGAATACGCCTTGCTACAATACTAACAGATATACCCTTGAAACCTGGAATCCCACTATCAAATGAATGCGGTGATTGCACTAAATGTATTGATGCGTGTCCTGTGAAAGCATTTAATCCTATAAATTTCAAGAAATATCCAATAAGGCGAGAGGACGCGTTTGATGCCCAAAAATGCTATGCTCGACTAAAAAGAATAAAAAAAATGCCCCAAATTGGGGTAGATATATGCGGGTTGTGCATTAAGGCATGTCCTATAGGTTTGTCCTTGTCTTAAGCTTGTCACAGTGATGTCGTTGTTTGAAGCTGAAAGAGGGGTAACGTCTCAATAACTGGCACGAGATTAGGTACTAATTTCCCATACTGAAAGGGATCTGGTAAAATTAAAATTTGAGCTGCCTAGATTTAATTGATTAGTTCCTGTTCCATCAAAGCTTGCAATCCAGTAGACCACGATTTGATATTCTCCTTTTGGGAGTGTTTCAGTTTCGAGATGGATAGAGACAATTTTACTCAATTCGGTCATTGCTCCTGGTCCTGGATTCTGAAAATGACTTACACGAGTTTGTTTGCTCGTGATTCCCTCTATATGAAGAGAGATATTGAACTTACAGGCACCAGAAAATGTAGTGTCCAAGTGAAGGAGTCCTGTTGCTGAAAAGGTCACAGAAAGACGTGAATTTCCTTCTGTAGTGATGTTCACTTCCGTATCGGGGATTTTAGTCCAATCACTCGTGCTAGAATCCATAATAAATGCTGCTGATCTAAATTCTTCATATTTTACTTGAAGAATCCCGCCTGTTTCCTCTGGTTCAAGTATCGAAAGAGTAGCAAAACCAAGGGCTCCAGTTAATATAGCTCCTATGAAAAAACCTGCAACAAAAGTTCCTGTACTCATAATTGTTCAACTCCAAGGAATCTAACTACCATGCCAAGCTCCTTAGCTTTTTAACTTTCTTGATCCTTTTAGATTCCAAGTATGCTGAAGTTAGATTTTACATGATTTACGTATTTTCGTATTTATCTATTTTCCATCCTGTTTTTGAACAAAACCAACAAAACCTACCAAACTTGCTTGAGAAGACGGAGCGCATTTCCACCGATGATCTTTGAAATCTCTTGATCAGAGTACCCATGTTTCACTAGCGATCTAGTAATGTTCTGTAAGCATTCAGTGGGATTCTCCATACCTTTGACATAGTCTGGTAGGTCATCCACATCAAAATCAGCTTTCTGTCCTGGTCTTGGATAGTGACCCAATCCAGCAGTTTTGGCTTGTACCTCTTCCCTCTTGTATAATCCTACATGATCTCCATATAGGGTATCCGGTCCACATCCCACGTGATCTATTCCTATAAGCTCAATACAATACTCAAGATGTTTCATATAGGTTTCAATTGAAGGAATGGGTTGGTCTTTTGTGGCTGTGTAGCCTGGGGCGGACTCTATTCCAATAACTCCTTCCTTCTCTGCCATTGCTTGGAGAACTTCATCAGGAAATAGACGAGTGATTGGTAGTAGTGCACGTGCGCCACAGTGGGAAATTATAATTGGCTTCTTGCTGACCTCAATAGTGTCTAGAGCTGTTTGATCACTCAAATGGCTTACATCAATAAGCATGTTGACTTTATTCATGCGAATAACAGCATCATAACCAAAATCTGTTAACCCACCATCGCGTAGTTCTTGTAGACCAGTACCAAGCATATTAGATTCACTGTAATTCAATCCCATTACTCGAATACCGAGCCCATAGAGAATATCAATCCGGTCCACTTCATTCTCAATAGAAGAAGCAGATTCTAAGACAGCAACCCACGCAAGTTTCCCCGTCTCATAAGCCGTAACAATATCATCCACTTTTTTACAGTGGATGACAAAATCTTGATGCGAAATGTCACACAACCGTTGGCCTAAATCATGAATCGTATCAGTCCACTTCCAGCCATGTTTACTGGTAATTTTTGCACTTCCGTTCAATAAGTTATCAAATATCGCATCTACCCCTGAATGACTCAACGCCTCATATGCCATGAATTCTCTCCCTTCTCTTGCGTATGGAGTAGCCTCAAAGGGATCTTCTGGAAATAAAACCGGGTGTTCATGAAGATCTATGACAATATTCTTTTCAAGGATCTCCTCTACCCGTTCTTCTTCAGATTTCGACAATGGGACGAAGTAAGCCCATTCATCTTTGATTGCTTTACGTAGTTTGAACTCTTTGTAGTCTATACCAGGAGT
>JAEOTF010000374.1 GCA_016840025.1 Candidatus Hodarchaeota archaeon | reverse complement strand
TAGTTGGGCGACAGGTTACTATAAACTCTACACAAAAGAAACCTACTATAGTTGAAAACCTATCCGTGGTAGCCGATGATGTTGTTCTTTCTTCTGGATGCCATCTTTCTAAAAACAAGGTATATCCACATCTTTCTCTTCCAGAAGGAAGATTTGAAAAAAAGACGATTCATAGCATCGTAGTAACCTAAAGCTATTGATCGCACGAGGAATGTTTGAGTTTATTAATGGATTATTTTGGATACAAGACTTTCAATTCTACTAAATCTTCTACAATGTCTGTATTTGGGAAAGTGTTCTGAGCTTGGTGAACTAGTAGTTCTGCATTATTATATCTTCCACTTATATGTGTCAAAACTAGTCGTTTAACATTAGCCTTTTTTGCTATTAGTGCTCCTTGACTTGGGCTTGAATGGCCAAAAATATTAGCTTTATCCATCAATCCATCATCTAAAGTCGCATCATATATTAGTAGATCGGCATCCTTAGCTAAATTTAATATGGCTTCACATGGCCTAGTATCTCCAGAGTACACAATTTTTCTACCTTTTCTTGGAGGGTCTACAACATATCTTGGAGATATAAGTTCGCCATTGGCAAGTTTAACATCATTACCATGTTGAAGTGAGAACCAAAGTGGACCTTCAGGGACACCAAGTGAAATGGCCTTTTCTGGGTAAAATTTACCAGGTCTTTCGTACTCAATGAGAGCATAACCAAGATTCGGAATTGTGTGATCCATCCATGAAGCTTTTATAGAGTATTCCTTTTCTCTACAGACTTCTCCTTCACCAATTTCTTTTATAATTACAGGAAACGTTATCTTACATTTTACAAGTTTTTTTATGTTGTTTATAAAATTGGCTATTCCTTCTGGACCAAATATTTTCAAAGGAAATCCAACTTGGAAAAGAGACATTGTTTGTAAGAGCCCTGGAAGGCCTAGAATGTGATCTCCATGCATATGAGTGATAAAAACTTTATTGCAGAAGCCAAGTTTGGCTTTCAACATTTGTCTTTGCGTTCCTTCTCCACAATCAAAGAGAAGTGTCTCACCCTTTCTCCGAATAGCTATTGACGGAAGGTTTCGATGTATAGTAGGAAACGTCCCAGCAGTTCCCAAAAAAATAATTCTCAAAACCTAATTCTCCTTCAGTCGAGATCAATTAATTACTTATTTTTTGGATGATTGTTATTTTTCTTGTTAGGCTCTTGTGTTCCCTAATAAAATGTTCTTCAACTATTTTATAACCTACACCTTCACAAAGTTCTACAATATTCGTTTGATCTGGAGTTGATATCACTATAAACCCTTTCTCTTTTAACACATAGACAGTAGATTTTAAAAATTCTGAAACAAGGCTTTCCATATTTTTCCCAAAAGTTGATGAAACCCTTCCATAAGGGGGATCGGTAACGATGCAGTCAACAGATTTAAAAGGCAAATATCGCGCATCTGAAACTATCATATGGATCGAGAAAATCTTATAATGCTGTAGATTTCTATGGCTGCCTTTCACCATTTTAGGATCTAAGTCTGAGCCTATAACTTCGTATCCAAGCAGTCCTGCTTCAATTAAAAGTGAGCCCGTTCCACAGAAGGGGTCCATAACTCTTCCTTTAGGTTTACATCTTGCCAAGTTCACCATGCATCTTGCTAGCTTAGGCGACATTGCTGATGGGTGGAAAAATGGACGGTTCTTTAAACATCTTTTTTGAACAGCTTTCTGATTTTTCTCAATTATTTTTAAACCATAAATAAAAAAATTTCTTAATAATAAACCAAAAAACGGTTTATGTGGACTCTTTAGTTTTACCTTTAAGTTTTTATTTCTTTTTAGTATGATTTGACCTAGTGTCATTTCAAGCTTTACGACATTAATTACAGATGTTTTTACAAGCCTTTTAATTCTGACAGAAAAAGTCTGGTTCTCACCAATATATTTATCATATTTTACTTCTTTAGCATAATGAATTATTTCATCCTCTTCTACTTTAGATCTGAAAATTTCTATTCCACAAATTTTTACATAGCTAGATCTTCTATTAACTGATGGAATACAAGCAGGGCTAGCTTCTAAACAAAGTAGTTTGGGAAATATTTCAACATTTTTATATTCAAAACCTTCAGATTCTAATATTGCTTTTATCTCTGAATAAGGTAATGCCACATGTTCGCCAGAAACATAGAAGAATAGTTTTACCACATTGTAGAGTGTCTCCAAAGCAATTATAAAAATGTTGTTAAAATTCTATTTAAATTGGTTATTTCCCCTCAGTCAGTTAAAGTAATAAGCCAGGTAGCTATGTTTTTACATATTATAGGAGATATTTCTCCCCCCATTACACATTTAGTACTGTTTTCACACGAAATACAAGGAACGTCGAGAATAGAATCAATTTCAAATAATGGCCTCTTTATAGAAAGACGGTATGACCATCTGCCTTTTGACATTTCGCGCTTCCTTATTATATGATTCTTTTTTTCGAGTTTTAGCGAAATCCTTGATCCGTCTCGACTGTTGGCGCCTAATTCCCTCCATAGCTCGCTTTGAAGAATTCCTTTGGGGCCTCTATTAATTATTATTTGAAGAGCACGGTCTTCCAGCTCATTATGTCTCGGCATACATATTACGCTTCTTTATTTCATTATCTGCATAATTTATCTCAAATACATAATCGCGGTCTAGTTAGGATTATTTACGCGTGATTAGAGTTTAATTATGATTTCTAATTTCTCTATGAGTTCCTTATACCTATTCCTTATTGTTACTTCTGTAATGTTTGCCTGTTCTGCGATTTCTCTTTGAGTCCTCTTCTCATTTCCAAGGGTTGAAGCTATATATGTAGCAGCCGCAGCTATACCAAGCGGGCCCCTTCCACTTGTTAGCTGTAAGGCTTTGGCAGATTTTAAGACATTCATGGCAATAGTTTCTACGCTTCCAACTAAACCCAATTGGTTTGAGAAACGATTAATATAATACGATGGGTTTGATTGCGGTATTTGCGCGTTCAATTCTCTTACCATAAATCTGTATGCTCTTCCAATTTCCTTTCGACTCACAGTAGTAAATTGAGCCATTTCATCTAAGGTTCTTGCAACTCCACATTGACGACAAGCCATATACAATGCAGCTGCGGTAACGCCTTGTATCGATCGACCTCTGATTAGTCGTTTTTTGACAGCCTTTCGATATGTAACGCTGGCTGTTTCTAGAATATTTTTAGGTAGATTAAGAGCTGCGCTGATTTTAGATAATTCTGAAAGAGCAAACGCTAGGTTTCGTTCAGTCGCATCTGAAACCCTTGATCTTCTCTGCCCCTTCCTAAGACGATATACTTGAGCACGTTGACCTGGTGAAAGTTTTTTCACATAAGTATCTTTATCCCGCCAATCAATCATAGT
>JAEOTF010000373.1 GCA_016840025.1 Candidatus Hodarchaeota archaeon | reverse complement strand
TGGACTTGTGGATAATTAAACTTATTCTAAAAGATAATACCACCCAAACTACTACCATTTCCACGACTACAACTATAGAAACAACAACTAAAGAAACAGCAGATTCTCCAGGTTTTGGAATTAATTTTGTCGCTTTTAGTTTAATTTTACTTTTAGCGTCTAGAAAGAGGAAAATGAGGGTAAATTAAGGTACATGAGATGGTATAGTTATGAAATTTACTAAAAATATGATTATAGGAAGTTTGGTGATTATTTTACTTGTAAATCTTAGTGTTTGTAGAAGTAACCCTCAAATAAATGATCATGAATTGATACTTGAAGAATTAGGGCAAATTAGCACTACTGGTCATTCCTATAGAGTGCAAGTAGAGGACAATCTTGCTTTTGTAGCAGATGTTACTGAAGGAGTAAAGATTATTGATATTTCAGATCCGTCTAATCCTGAATTGATCGGACAATACCAGGATGGAGGATTTCCTTTCGATCTATTTATTGAAGGGAATTTAGTATATTTTGCAGATCATGGAGGGGGATTGAAGATACTAGATATTACCGACCCATCTAATCCAACATTAATAGGTCAATACACCGATGGGGATTGGAGTCGTGATATTGAGGTTATTGGAGATTTAGCATATGTAGCAGATTGGGAAGACGGGGTAGAAATTTTAAACATAAGTGATCCTACACAGCCAGTCAAACTAAGTGAGATTGGTGCTGAAGTGTTTAGTTTGTACGTTTTTGCTGATTTAGTATTTGCTGCAGGAGAAATTTTGAAGATTTATGACGTAAGTGACCCGTTAAATCCCGTAGAAGCTGGATCATATAATATAGGAAATGCAACTAATGATGTCTATGTATCTGGAAATATTGCTTATGTTGCCGCATATCAAAAAGGTTTAGTAGTTTTAGGCGTACATGATCTTTCCAATATCACTGTACTGGGTCAATATACCGAGGAAGGGATTGGAAGTGACGGTATTTGTCTTAAAGGTGATATTGCTTTAGTAACAGATTATACTAATGGATTGTTGGTTTTAAACATTAGTGATATTGCTAACATCACAAAAATAGGTCATTTTTATGATGGTGGGGAAGCACATAGAGTACAAGTAATTAATAATATTGCTTATATCGCAGATGGCACAGATGGATTTGAGATTATCAAACTCTGGGAAATGCAACCTACTTCGACTAGTGATTTTACTTCAACTACTAGTTCTGCTGGAGAAAGTATCGTAACTACAACTGAAAGTGCAAACACAGCTAGTTCTCAGTTCATTTCTGTGCTCCTTATTTTTTGTTTACTATTAATAATCAATAAGAGGAAAAATAGGTAAGAATGTGATAGTGGAAAATGTTATAGGTGATATTTTGAAAAGAATAAATCGAATTAGCAATTTTTGTCCATTTCTTATTTTAATTCTTTTAACTCTAGTCCCAAGCTCATTAGTTTTTACTAATTCAAGTTCTATAGCTACTACAGTATCTTATAATCCGAAAAGACCCAAAGTTCACTTGAATGAGATATTTGACCCTTATGAATGGAATGTCTCAACTCCTGAAGAATATGGATTAGATGCTGGGATGCTCGCGAATGCTTATCAAGAAGCATCAAAAATGCCATTTCTTTATAGTTTTCTTGTTATACGAGATGGCACATTAATAGTGGAATGGTACTTTAATGGTGCAGATAAGAATGCTTCCTATACTGTTCATTCAGCATCTAAGAGCTTCATGTCTGCGTTGATTGGAATCGCATTAAGAGAGAACTATCTTAGTAGTCTAGATCAGAAGTTATTAGACTTTTTTCCAGAATATATTACTTCTAACCTCGATCCTAGGAAGTTTAATATTACACTTAAGCATTTATTGACCATGAAAGCTGGTTTTAGGTTCTACGAAACCGCTGATGATTGGATACCATATTGGACTAGTCCAGATTGGGTAAAATATGCTATAGAACTACCTTTAATGCATAATCCAGGTGAGGATTGGCATTACAGCACTCCTCAGACTAATCTTCTCTCTGCAATCCTTACTAAGGCAACTAATATTAGCACCCGGGAATTTGCTGAACAATACCTTTTCAATCCATTACAGATCTCCATTCGACATTGGCATCAAGATCCTCAGGGTTATTATACTGGAGGGCATGAAATGTTCTTTACTCCTAGAGATATGGCAAGATTTGGATATTTGTATTTAAATAATGGCTTAATTGATGGTGAACAAATCATCCCTGCCGAATGGATTGAAGAATCATTACAGGATTATTCAGGTGGTCTTCATGGATCAGTAGGGTATGGTTATAAATGGTGGCTTGAGAAGATCGGTAATAATCACACATTTTCTGCTAGAGGACTGGGTGGACAATATATTGTTAATTTTCCAGAATTAAACATGATTGTAGTAACTACAGCTAGTGGATCGATTTTCGATATATATCCTAATCAAACTGATTTAATAATGGATCTTATAGAAGAGCATATTTTACCAACTGTCAAAAAAATTACCCCAGTTACTTCTAAAAGCACAGATACTGTTCAAAGTACCAACACGGGAGCTACTCAAGGTTTTGAGTTGCTTCCTGCATTAATTGTAATTTTTGTAATTTTTGTTGTTAGAAACAAAGAAAAAGGTAAAATGTCATGAATCGGATAATCAAATTCTTTATCATAAGTTTCGCGGTTATACTTCTTCTTAATGTACGTGTCAGTATCATTATGTCCCATGTATATGGTCATGAGTTAGTATTAGCTGAATTAAACCAAATTAACACTACTGGTCAAGCTAAAAGAGTAGAAATTAAGGATAATCTTGCCTTTGTAACTGATAGTACTGAAGGAGTAAAAATATACAATATTTCGAATCCGATTAATCCTGAGTTAATCGGACAATACAAAGATGGGGGATATCCATTAAATCTGTTTGTTTATGAAAACTATGTCTATTACGCGGATCATGAGAACGGGTTGAAAATACTAGATATATCTGATCTTTCTAATCCTACCTTAATAGGTAACTTCTCTGATGGGGGGAATGTTCGAGATGTATATGTTATGGGGGACTTAATTTTTCTTACGGACTGGTTTAATGGTCTAGAAATACTCAATAATAGTTATCCAGCAAACCCTGTAAAATTAAGTGAGATTGGTTCAGAATCTTATGCTCTGGATGTTGTTGAGGATCTTGTATTTGTTACAGGAAAAGGATTAAAGATTTATAATGTGTCTGATCCACAAAATCCTATAGAAGTAGGAAATTATTATGTTGGAAGCGATACTTTCGAAGTAAACGTAGATGGGACCCTTATTTACCTTGCAGCATGGGATGATGGTATCTTTATCGCAGATATTAGTGATCCAACTAACCTAGAGGAACTCGGTCAATATGTAGAAGTAAATGCTAGAAGTATAGGAACTTGGATTACAGATGAAATACTTCTACTAACCGATTACATGAATGGATTATTGGTCTTAAACATTAGCAATTTTTCGAATATCTCAAAAATCGGTCACTTTTATGATGGTGGGGAAGCACATACCATCCAAGTAGTTGGAAATCTTGCCTACATTGCAGATGGGTCGGATGGTCTTGAAATCATTCAACTGTGGGAAGAAAAAAACTCTACTATCAACTCATCTACTCCATCCAATAATGCTGCATCAGAAAGTATAGATACTCCTGGTTTTGAGCTTTTTTTCGTTATTATGGGACTAATCTCACTACTAGCAGTACTAAGAAGGATAAATTTCCAAAATAAATGAGGTGATTAAGTTTTGAAAAAAAATGTAACTAATATAGAATTATTAATAGTTCTTTTTCTTGTTGTTACTAATTTCTTTATTGCTTCGAATGCGAGTAATGAGCCAATAGTTTTCACCGAAATTAGTACAATTCTTACTGGTTTCAAAACTACTGATGTTAATGTCAATGGTAATGTTTTATATGCCTTAGATTCACAATATGGTCTACAGATCTACAATATCAGCGATCCAAAAACCCCTGAGAAGTTAGGTAGTTACTATGATTCATATACATTTGCTCATAGATTATGTTTTAACAATGGATTGGTATTTATAGCGGATTATGAAGATAAACTAGAAATAGTTGATGTTTCAAAACCAACAAATCCACAAATAATAGGTCGCTATCAAGAAAGAAATTCTAGTATTCAGTGGAGTAGTTCCACTGATCTTGACGTTGTCGATGATCTTGCTTTCTTAGCATCTCAAGAAGAAGGGTTGGAAATCATAGACATCTCGGATTTGACCCAACCTGTAAAAATTGGCTCATATTATGATGGAAAATCTATAATTGTTGTTTCTGCAATTAATGATTTTGCGTTTATTGGAGAAAGTGGAGGTCATGGACTAGGAACTAGTTTAAAAATTCTGAATATTACCGATCCCACCGCTCCAACTGAAATTTTTCAAGATACTCAGGTTGATGTTGGAATAGAATTATTTATTTCTGAGAATTTGTTATATATGCCTGATGAAGACTTTGGATTACGAATTTATAATATTTCGGATCCTTCCAACGCTATTAAACTAGGAGAAAAACAGATTGATGGTCAGTGCCTGAATTGTGTTATTGAAACTAGGGGAGCATATACTTACGCTTTTCTTGCAGCATGGGAAGCAGGATTATTTGTTTTAGACGTCACGGATCCCCAGAACATTATAGAACTCGCTCAGTACAACGATGGCGGGCAATCAGTTAGTCTTTTTATTCAGAATGATTTGGTCTATGTTGCAGAGCGTGATTATGGGCTAGAGATATTGAGAATTGAGGGGTTTGAAGAAGAAACTCCAACATCATCAACTTCGGAACTTATTCCCTCTTCTTCTAGAACAGAAACAGCTGCTTCTACAAGTTATGAAGTATATTTTGTAATTCTCACTCTTTTCTTACTCTTAGCCATAAGAAAGAGGAAAATGGGTAAAAATTAGAGATGGTATATCAAATGAAGAGAAAAATAAGAATATTTGTTTTAATTTTTATATTTCTAAGGATCGGGGTTTTAAATCCAGTTAATTCCCAAATATCCAACGATCAATTAGTCCTAACAGAAATTGGTCTACTTCATACGGGGTCACGAATTTCAGATGTTTGTGTCAACGGTGATGTGTTATATGCTTTAGATATGGAATTAGGGTTACAAATTTACAATATTAGCGATCCAACCACTCCTAAGAAATTGGGTAGTTACTATGATTCATATACATTTGCTCACGGATTATGTTATAACAATGGATTGGTATTTATTGCGGATTATGGAGATAAACTGGAGATAGTGAACGTTAAAAACCCTACAAGACCAAAACTCAAGAGTCATTATCGAGTTATTGATAGTAATGTAGAAAGAATCGGCACTACAAATCTTTGTTTTTTCGGAGATCTAATCTTTTTAGCTTCACAAGGAGAAGGAATGGAAATTATTGATGTTCAAGATCCATCTTCTCCTGTTGAAATCGGGAATTATTATGCTGGTAATTCTATTAATGTTGTTTGTGCCTTTAAGGACCTTGCTTTTATTAGAGAGCAAGGTGGAAGTTTTAAAATACTGAACATTAGCGATCCAACCGTACCCACGGAAATATACTATTCTACAGACGTCAGTGTGGGTCAAAACTTCGCTGTTAGTGATAACTTATTATATATTCCAGATTCAGACTTTGGGCTTCGGATTTATGACATTTCAAACCCTTCAGACACAATCAAAATAGGACAAAAGCGTCTTAGTGGCGAATGTATGAAATGTGTTATTGAAAAGAAGGGGGCACACATCTACGCTTTTCTTACAGCAATGGATTCGGGATTAATAGTTTTAGACGTGACTAATCCACAAAATTTAATAGAACTTGCTCAATGGAATGATGGAGGAAAATCATTTAGTCCTTTTGTTCAAAATGATTTGGTCTATGTTGCAGAATTTGAAGCAGGGCTCGAAATTCTGAAGATAGAAGGAATATCACCGAGTACTGAAAACACCAGTACTATCAGCAATACCGTTACATCAAGTAATACCATTACATCAAGTTATACTTTAACTACAACAAGAGAAGCAAAAACACCAGGTTTTGAGCTTATTTTAGTTTTTTCTGGACTATTCATGTTGTTATTTCTAAGAGCGAGAAGAGTGAGGAGATTAATGAGATTGGATAGGAAGCCTTGAAATGAATAAAAATCAGATCAAAATTATTTATTATCTAATATTTGCGCTTGTATTGAACTTTGTAATAGTAAATTTTGCTACATCTCAGCCTTTTGACACAACATTCGCATTTCAAGAGATTGGACAGGTTAACATAACAGGTAACTCCTTGATGATTCATGTCACAGGTAATTATGCTTTTGTAACTGGTAATATTGAAGGATTGACGATAATCAACATTACAGATCCTACCAATCCAGAAATAATTGCGCAATACATCGACGGTGGATTTCCTTTCGATATATTCGTTGAAGAAGATGAAAATCTCATCTATATGACTGATCATGAGAATAGGTTGAAAATAATAGATATTTCTGATCCGATTAATCCAATTTTAATTGGACAATTCACAGATGGAGATTATGACCGAGATGTAGTGGTTGTCGATGATATTGCTTATGTCACAGACTGGAATGATGGGTTAGAAATATTAAACGTAAGTGATCCAACAAATCCTGTAAAAATAAGTGATGTTGGTGTAACTGCGGGTAGTTTGTATGTGGTTGATGATCTTGTATTTGTTACGGGGGATGGACTAAAGATCTACAATGTATCTGATCCACAAAATCCTATAGAGGTAGGAATTTATTCTACTCAAGCCCAAACTTTGAATGTATTCGTAGAGGATGAAATTGCTTATGTAGCTGCATGGGATGGAAGTTTTTTGGTTTTAGATGTACTCGATCCAACCAACATCACATTGATTTCTCAATGTTCTAACTATAGAGAAAGTTGTGGAGTATATGTTAAATATAATATTGCCTTTTTAGCAGACTGCGAGAAGGGATTGGTAGCTTTAGATATTAGCAATCTCGAAAATATCACGGAAATAGAACAATTTTATGATGGCGGAGAAGCCCATACGGTCCAGGTAGTTGGAAATATTGTTTATGTCGCTGATGGTCCTCAAGGATTAGAAATTCTAAAAATTGATGGAGTTTTATGGTCTACAACAACTTTGAGTTCATATACTACTTATACATCAAGTTCTGACTCTTATCATACTGAATCCACAAATGAGTCAGAAGATTCCCCCAGTTTTAAGATTTTTGTAACAATAATAATTTTAATTTTACTTCTAACGATTAAAAAGAGGGTTTTAAAATGAGAAATATTAGTTATTTGGTGTCTGGAAGTATTATAATCTTCCTAGTATTAAATTCAGGTTGTACTCAATCTAATTCTACAAAGAATTTAGCTTTGAATGAGATAGGTCAATATAATAACGATGGAGAACCTGTTACATTGAGGCTTATTGAGGATCTGTTGTTTGTAGCTGACTTTGAGAAAGGTTTAATAGTCCTCAACATTAGTGATCCCACTAGTCCTATTGAGGTTGGTCATTTTAATGCACCACAGGCTCGCGGAATCGAGGTTGTTGGAGATATAGCTTACCTTTCCTGCAATGTTAATGGATTAAGAATTTTAAATATTAGTTCTTTGTCTCACATAACAGAAGCTGGTTATTACGACGCATCCAATGCTCATGAGATTATAATTAGGGGAAATATAGGGTATTTGGCTAATTGGTACGATGGTTTGGCGATTTTAAATCTTACTGACCCTCTCCACCCTGTACGATTAAGTCGATTTAATGATGGCGGTTATGTCTTCAGCGCTTCTATTGTTGGAGAACTTGCATTTATCGCTGAATACACTAGTGGTCTTAAGATCGTAAATATTAGTAACTTTCTGAACCCTACTAAAATAGGTGAGTTCTTTGATGGTGGGGAAGCAATTAAACTTCAAGTTGTCGATTCTCTTCTCTACGTTGCCGATAAAGAGGATGGTTTAGAAATTTTTGATATTAACGATCCTACCAATCCAAACAAGATTGGTCAATTCGATAATGACGGAAGAGTTGTCGCTGTTGAAGTAATTAATGATATTGCTTACATTGTGGACTGGGATGACGTTTTGGAAATTATAGATGTAAGTAATCCACAGAATCCAACAATAATAGGACAGTTTGGGACAGATGAGTTTGCCAATGATATTATTATTAGAGACAACCTAGGATATTTAGCTAGTGGAGAAGATGGTGTTAAAATTATTCAGATTTGGGATGAAGTGGTCAGTTCTAGTTCAAGTACTACGAGCAGTACTACTACAACAACAACAATAACCATGACAACAGCAACAGTGACTGAGGAAGCTGATACTCCAGGGTTTTTTTTACCCCTAGTTCTTTTTGGATTATTATTAGCGAAGTATAGGAAGGTTTAGAATGAAAATAGCGAAAATCTTAGTTATTTGTAGTATAATTCTAATCTTAACTCTTAATACGCAGTCTATTCAATGTTTGAGTGAAAAAGGGGAGTTTAATCTCCTCGAGTTAGGACAAATCGACACAGGTGGACAGGCTGTCAATGTCCATGTTATTGGAAATCTCGCATTCATATCGGACATGGTTGATGGATTAAACATCATTGATATTAGTAATTCCACAAATCCAATAATATTAGCACAGTTTCTTGAATGTGGATATAATGATGGACCACATGAACTGACTGCTAGGGATAATCTAGTGTATGTCGCTGATTGGTGGGATGGGCTAATGATAGTGAATGTAACAAATCCAGCAAACCCCACCCTAGAAGGACAGCATCTAGATGGGGGAGAAGCATATGGAATTGCATTAAGTGATCATCTTGCCTTTTTAGCTGATGAAGGTGATGGTTTGGAGATTTTAAACATCAGCGATCCTGCGAATCCTGTAGAATTTGGTCAATACAGTGAAGTTACTGGTTATAGTGTTTCTATTACTGGAGATATAGCTGGTGTATCCGATTATTATAACGGAGTCTATTTCATAAATGTTAGTAATCCTGCTAGCCCTGAGCTATTAAGTCAGTATAGCGGGAATGGTTTTGGAAGGATGGAGTTTGTTGGTAACCTTGCATTTTTAACAAACTACCAAGAGGGAATTACGGTTTTAGATATTTCTAATCCTGTTAATCCCTCCCTGGTTGGACAGTATAGTATTTCCTATGGTGCACTCGATATTCAAGTGATTGGAGACATTGCTTATGTAGCGGCAAGTTATAATGGTATTCTAGTATGTAATATTTCTGATCCGAGTAATTTTGTAGAAATTGGTGAATTCTATGATGGTGGAGAAGCAGTAGGAATTTGCGTTATAGATAATATTGCGTATATAGCTGACCAAAATGACGGATTAGAGATCATTCAGCTATGGGAAAAGAAAGAAAGTACTACTTCTATGTCAACCTCCTCATCTCAATTGGATACTACCTCTGTACCAAGTATAATCTCCACTACAACAAAAAGTACTGACACTCCTGCTTTTGAAATTTTTACCATAACTTTTGGATTAATTTCTCTATTAATCATTAAAAAAGTAAAATCATGTAAGAATAAGGTAGAAAAAAGGAGTAATATTGAAAATGGAACGTATTAGTCTTGGTAGTAGAGTAATAGCTATAATTCTAATTTCTCTTTCAATCACTACAATAGGAGTTTGGACATTATTTGTACGGGATGATGGGGCACAATCTAACGGAATAACCGAATGGCAATGGCAGAACTCTACTCCTGAAGAGCAAGGAATGGATTCAACGATGTTAGATTCAATGATGAACTATCTTCAGGAAGGAGATTATGCGATTGATTCTGTATTGGTTATTAGGAACGGTTATCTTGTGTTAGAAGAATATCCTAATTCACAATATGACAAAAATACTCTACATTTCATTTATTCTTGTACAAAAAGTGTCAGTTCCACCCTCATAGGTATTGCTATAAAGGAAGGTTTTATCGCTAATGTAACCCAAAAAGTAGTAGACTTCTTTCCTGATCGAGATATTGACAATTTAGATACTCGAAAAAAGAATATAACATTAGAACATCTTCTTACTATGTCAGCGGGTTTTGAGTGGGATGAATGGACCTATTGGTATTGGGATCCACAGAACGACTTTAATCAAGCAATAGAGAGTGGAGACATGGTACAATTTATACTTGACAAACCTATGGCAAATGAACCAGGGACAAAGTGGGTTTACAATTCAGCAGTTTCACATCTTCTTTCTGCAATCGTACAGGAAACTAGCGGTATGAGCACACTTGATTTCGCTAAAAAGTACTTGTTTGAACCATTAGGAATCTCGAACATCAATTGGGGTCGTGATTCCCAAGGTGTGTATTATGGTGGTTATGATCTTTACATGCGGCCTCAAGATATGGCAAAAATCGGATATCTCTTTCTAAACAATGGAACCTGGGATGGTAAACAGATAATTTCGACTGATTGGGTTATTCAATCCACTAAAGTAGCTTTTTATCCTTGGGGAAGTACCGGTTATGGCTATCAATGGTGGTTGAATCCTTCGGGAGGTTATTATTTTGCTAGCGGATTATTTTCACAGAGAATAATCATTATTCCCAATTCTGATTTAGTAGTTGTTTTTACAGCAGAGATCAGGTCTGGCTCTGATCCAGAATTGGCTATGGTGGAGAATTATATTCTACCTGCGATTATTGAAAATCTTACGACTATTGAATCATCAACAACTAACTATTCTAGTACAGAGATAAAAACCACTACTTCTAACCCATTCAAAACAACAATCACCGATAATGGCTCCTTTTCAGGTTTTGACGTTATCATTTTTGTTACCGGATTAATTACGATACTGCTTATACAAAACAAGAAACAAAACAGTTGACTGTTCTATTCATTCTAGTTAAATCTCTTTTCTTAATTTAGAGTCCGAATAATTTCCCTAGTAAGCTTTACATGAATAAAGGTCGATTATTGTATTAATTATAGATCAATAGAAGCAAATTTGAAATCCTACCGATTATAAAATAGAGAAAACCAAGTGCATTTAAAATGACCGAGAACGTAGAAATAGATCGTTGTAAGAGTTGTAATAAGCCTATTGATTCAAAGAACCTCATAGTGCAAGCAGTAGCGTTCCATGTGTACCGCTGTTGCTCTTCTTGTGGTTATCCCTATGATCGTAAAACGGGAGTAGGAGAATTATGTGTTTATGAGAAGTATGATAAACTCAAAAATCTTGTAGGATGACATTAGTTAGTTGTTGATTGATTTCTAAAGTTATTCTATCATATCAGATAAAGAATAACGTAATATTTGAATACAATTACGTAAAATACTATAAAAAAAAGGAGAAAAAAACCTATTTCGATGAAACAGGTTCTATTAACTTTATCCTACTTTTATTTCTTTTTTCCTCTCACTTTGCGTAGAATAACAAAAATTATAATGAGACCCAGAATACCTCCAACAATCATTAATGTTGTTTGATCAAGTCCGAACAGTAAATCTGTAGTAGTAGTAGTAGTAGTAGTAGTAATAGTTTTTTCCGTAACATTTACTAGAACTATATCCGATGCTGAATACCCAATCGTATCATTAATTGTAATTTTAACTGCATGAAGACCCGGGTCAAGTCCATCAGCATCAAACACAATATTTGAACCATTCCAGAATTCATTTTCTGCAACAGTACCGTTGATATCCACGGTATATGCATTGGGAGACCAACTAGTAGGACTCCAAGTTATATGATGACCCGTTGAATCTTCCTCATAAGTAATGTCTGAAGGGGCATTAATGCTCGGACGCATCATGTATCCAATCTCATTCAACCAAAGTTCAAACGCATCAATATAAGTAGAATCATCGAAATCATCTAATAACCCACTTATGATATAGCTATTAAATAGCGTTTGACCATCGTTTCTAAGGACAATTCCAGAGTTATTCTCGGACTCAGAAGTGGAATATCCTGCAAGAGCTGTAGCGTTGTCAAATACATGAATTTTGTCACCATCATCAGTATATAATCCAGACCCTTGGAGGATTAATGCCCCATAATCAATTGGCATATTGAATATCGGATGTGTAGTGTTCCAGATGTATGCAGGGTCATCATCATCCCACTGTTCTGAAAATGCTACTCCGAATTGAGCCCATAAGGGATTATCTGGGTAGTAATTCATACCCCAAGAAGACATTACGATACGACCCCCTGTATCTATATACTCAATTATTCCATCATAAGCACCTGAAGCATCAAAGTTTGCCTCATCTACTATTACTAATGACCATGGATTAGAAACGATGGCGGATTCAAGATAATCAGAACTCCATGTAAGATAAAAGTTGAGTCCTAGTTCGTTTAGTGCATTTACTACTGGTGTACGATAGTAATTTGTTCCTGCTCCTGTAATAGAAGTAGTGTAGATTAGCACTTCTGCAGTCGTAGCTGACAACCAATTAGCAACATTAACAGCAAAACGGGCATTATTTGTCTCTTTCAAACGCCCATTGTCTAAGATATTCATATCAGAAAAGAGAATAACCCTGCCCTGGCCATATTCTTGTGCAGCCACCACAGGAATCCCTGAATAGCCCCAAATCTTAGTAACAGCGGCATCAGTGATAGTAATATAATTTCTATAACTTATACTCAGTGAAGAGCATCCTTCTAATGTTAGATGTTCATCCGCAGGTGTGGCGGATACAAAATCTAAAGCATTATCGTCACTTAGTTGCATTCCGAACTTGGTAAGTAAGTAGTTGATGGCTAGATCCCCCCTATTTGGCCCTAATAATCCACTTCTATCACCAAGAAGAATAAGGGATCCTCCATTACTTATCCAATCTTCCATTACTGTTTTTTCTGTTTCAGTAAAATTCAAATCTGGCCACTCAATGATCATCATATCATACTCAGCTAAGCGTTCAGCTGTAAAGTTTCCAGAAGCTGAAGGATAGAATTTATCGACGGTGTAACTGTGATTCACAAAAAGATTTCTCAAGTGAGTAAAACTATTCTCAGTGTTGTAAATTGTTGTAAATTCTGTGTCCCATGGATCAATGCTTAATCTTGGTTGATGAGAAAGATCATACACAATACGGGCTTTTGGTTTTGGAACCAACCAATCAATGGCATTTACGATTATAGTTTCAAAGTCTGTTGGAATAGAGGATCCATCTCCTGGTAAATGAACTACTCTTCCGCCTCTGTAGGTTGAATCCACTGCTAGAGCATACCCAAAATTATATTCTGTAAAGTTACTTAACAGATTTATCGCTCCCTTTTCTACGGAACTATAAGTATCCCATACAGGAACGAAATAAGTAACCCAGTTGTTTTGTCGTTCAGAAACTGTATCACTAATGTCGTAATCCTGTGTGATAGGATGACGGGATGAAACATTGATATTATCTGCAGAAAGATATGACCAATAAAGCGAAGCACCATCGTAACCTTCCATTTCTGGGACCAAAAGACCATAGTAGAAAAGGTAACTTAAGGCTGAATTAAAACTAAGAATACCTCCTCCAGCTAGCCAAAACTCTTGAACCAGGTGTGCAATATCCTCTCGTGGGAGATTGTTGATCATTATAAAGACATCATAGTTGACAGTGCTAAGTTCATGATTTAAGATATTAGAAGAGTAAATTAATGAAACTTCATAACCTGCTCCTTCTAATAAAGATACGACTTCCGAATGGTGGTTCGTCAGACCAACTGCGTTTGAATAAGCTGGGACAGATGTATTCGCCTCATAATAAACAGCAACACGAATTGGTCTGCCTACAATGTTTAATGCAGGTGATTTTTTCACAGTTTCGATTAATTGTTTTTCTGTAGAGATATTTTCAGTCAAAAAAAATACATTCACTGAAGTAGACGTAACGGAAAATAATCCTGACAGAAAAAGCGCGATAATTAGAAAAGTCGAATTATATTTCATATTTACACCAAGTAGAATTATTATGTTAAATTTCTATATAAAATGGTGTTAATAATTCAATCTAGAGTTAAATAACTTAATATTTGATAAGATTTGATAATAAATGACTATAATAAAAAGAATGGTTCAAGTTGTCACTTACTACTATTCACAGATCGATATTTAGTCATCAGTTGCAGTTTCTCTTGCATTTGAGCCAAATAATACAATATCCTTGATCTGATTTTCATATTTATGAGTTACATAAGTTTTTTTTAGTGATCAATTGGACATTACTTTATCCTTTCATTATGAAAATCAATCCTACAATGTAGAGATTTGACTTTTATTTGAAGAATTGTTGAAATCTTAAAAAAGGATTTTTAAGTTGAGTATTTTTGATTATTAGAAAGTAAAGCAATTATCATTTTGAAGTTGTATATTCCTTTTTCAGGCTTTAAGATTCATTATCCGATCGCTTCTTAAGATATTCCTCTAGCGTTCTAATAAAAATTTTCGCGTTTTCTAGTCTTAACTCAGCTTCTTCCTTAGATATTCCAATACCTATTTCATAATCGCCTAATTGGCGCGCTTCAAATGCTTCTCGTAACATCCTTCCTATTTCTCGCGTCATCTCGTTTGTTTTAACAAATTGCTGACCAAATTGGCTAATAATTCCCTTATGGGAAGTAACTTTAATGTTTTTAATAAGAAAAATTGCTTCTACCATGAAATACATTGCATAATAGCTTTGGGATACAGATGAGTCGTAGTCTCCATCCTCTAACAGTATTTTTGCTCTCTTCAGGTATCTTTGAGCTTTCTTTTTCAAGTCTAGAGTCTCTTTCAAATCCTAATCCCTTCCGTTTTTATATTTAATAACAATGGAGATTTGTGCTGACTGTATTGACTGTCTGTATATACGACCAACAATACTAACTCTTGATAGTCCATTAGTATATCAAATAAGAAGCTACTTATTTCCTGTCTTACAGTAAAAGGATTCAGGTTGTCACTTACTACAATTAACAGATCAATATCCGAGTCATCAGTTGCAGTTTCTCTTGCATGTGAGCCAAATAATATAATATCCCTGATCTGATCTTCATATTTTTGAGTTACATAAGTTTTTATCTTTCTAGTGATCACGTGGATATTATTTGATCGTTTCATAATGAAAATCTCACCTATAATGTAGAGACTTACCTTTTATTTGAAGATTTGCTGAAATCTCATCAAAATTCTTGAGTTAAATATTCCTTATTATTAGAAATAAGAGTATTTAT
>JAEOTF010000372.1 GCA_016840025.1 Candidatus Hodarchaeota archaeon | reverse complement strand
CAAGCTAATCGATACTTCTTGTTAACCAGAACAGCACAGGAGCCACAGACACCCGCGCGACAATTATATCTCATGGCGATTGAACCATCTTGTTTAGCAAGAAGTTCTTGAATTGCAATCAGAATTGTTGTTCCTTCATCGCAGTCTAGTTCATAAGAGTCCCAGTAAGGTTCAATATCCCTTGCTGGATTAAAACGCTTAATCTTGAAAGTAATTTTCTTCTTTTCACTCATCATTATTACCTCAGTACTTTCGTTCCTCTGGTTGCCATTTCGTGATAATAGCATCTAAGTAGCTCAATTTAGCTTCACCTTCAACATAATTAGCCAAAGTATGTTTCAAGAAGTTTTCATCATCTCGTTTTAGGTGATCAAGACGCCAATGACTTCCACGGCACTCTTTTCGTTCAAGGGCACCTATACAAATCACTTCGGAAAGATCTAACATACCTTCGAGAGCTAAAACCCATTCCAACTCACGATTATATTCTTTAACATTTGATTTGAGATATACACCTTCTTTAAAGCGCTTTTGAAGTTCCCTGATTTTATTGAGAGCCTCAGTCAAAGGGCCTTCTTCACGATAAACAAACACTTTCAATTTCATTGTATCTCTCATCTCTTCCATGATCTGGAAAGGATCATTCTTGCCTTCATGACTGAACCAAAAATCATGTTTTTCTTGTTGCTTTTGTAGTGCTTCAAAAATGACGTATTTCGCGTCAGGAGAAGCTGTTACCCCTTTTACATATTTAGCTGCCTCCACACCTGCAACTTTTCCGAAAACTGCACATTCTAAAAGAGAATTTCCACCTAAGCGATTTGCACCATGTACTGAAACGCATGAACATTCACCACAGGCGAAAAATCCTTCGACTTCTTTACTGGCTGTGGTTTCATCTACATGAATCCCTCCCATCGCGTAATGAAAACCTGGTTGTACTGGAATTGGATCTTTAACCATATCTTGACCAGTGAAACGCAAAGCAAGCTCACGTATCTGTGGAAGGCGTTCAAGAATTTGATCAGCAGGAAGATGAGTCAAATCGAGGTGAACATATCCATTCTCTTTTGTGCCATATCCACGATCCTCAAGAACTTCTTGATAGATTGACCTTGAAACAATATCTCGAGGAGCAAGTTCCATTTTTTCCGCAGCATATTTTTCCATAAAGCGTTCACCCTTGTTATTTCGTAAGTAACCACCTTCACCTCTTGCTGCCTCGGAAATCAGAACATTATTTCCGTACAGTGTCGTTGGGTGAAATTGGATGAATTCCATATCTTTCATAGCAATGCCTGCCCAATAGGCTACAGCCATACCAAAGGCATTACAAGCTAGCGCGTTTGAAGTTGCTCCATAAATTTGTCCAGCTCCACCAGTAGCAAAAATTGCTGCATCACACTCCCACATTTCAAGGTCTCCTGTTCTAAAGTTGTAAACGATAAGTCCTTTCACTTTTTTATCCTTTACCACGAGTCGAACAACAAGACGATCTTCATAAACGGGAACACCCAGTTTCACTGATCTTTCCCAAGCTACATGAAGTACTGAGTGTCCTGTACGATCTGCAGCGAAGCATGTTCTTGGATACCCGGCACCCCCAAATGGTCTTTGACCGATCTTGCCATCTTCAAACCTGGAAAAAGGGCATCCCCAGTGTTCTAATTCATAAATTGTTTCCTTCGCCAGTCCAATCATCTTTATTACAGATGGTTGGTCCGCTAAATAATCAGAACCCTTTACGGTATCGTAAGCATGTCGCTCAACTGAATCATCCTTTGACTCTGGATTATTGCCTAATGGCGCATTAATTCCACCTTGAGCTGCAACAGAGTGACTTCTCACAGGCTGACAAATTGAAACGACTGCCACATCTGCTCCATTCTCTCTAGCTGCTACTGCTGCACGCATTCCAGCTAGTCCTGATCCAACAACTAAGATACTGTGTCTCATTATTTGCATAGATCTAACCTCCAATGTATCCTCCAACGACAATTTCGGGAAGAGCTGCTATTAAAAGTAAGCCTAAAATCCATGAAATAACTCCTAGAACCAGAAGAATCCAAAATACTGTCTTTTGGTGACGGATTCCTATACCAAGGTCAAATAAGACTATTCTAATCCCATTAGCACCATGATATATTCCTAAAGCCGTTACTCCAGCATCAATGAAGAACCCAATTGACAACATGTGATTTAACAAGACAATTCCAGTGTCAAAGAGATTTTGATTCATTGCATGGACTACTGTATTATATAATAATCCTGCTTGACCTGTCTCTAAAAAAGGATCAAGTAACATCAAAGCAATGATTGCCATATGAATAAAAACGTAGATTAGCAGGCATAATCCTGTTATTCTTTGGAAAAGCCATGCATACATACCCATACCACGAGTAAATGGTTTGAACCAGGAGAGGAAATTAGATGCTTTACTCACTGTTTCAATGTTTGAATCTTCAACTACCGTAGTTTTTTGTGTCATTTTCATCACCTTATGCAACCATCACTGTAGAGTTAAGGATAAACGCATAAACTACGAAGAGAAAGCCAATAAGTAGTAACACTATTGCGAGTAACCTTTTACTCATTTTTCCAGGGGCTAAGTCAAGTGTAACCGTTCTAAAACCGTTTAACATGTGAAAACCAACTGTTAAAACGAATAATATCGATATCCAGAAGTAAAGAGGAAAATTAATCATCTTCCATTGCACAGCTTGGAATGAAGCTAGCCCAAATTCTTCGACAATTGCATTAAAGGCAGGTGTTGTAATTGTAGCACTTAAATAGTGGTTCATAATCATATGAAACAGGATCAGGAAAAATAACATTACTCCTGTTATTCGCTGAAGAACCCACCAAAAAGCGCTCTTTTTACTATGCTTTGGTAAAAATTTTCCAAATTTACTTTCAGAAAAAGTTTCTGTTCCCATATTTTGTTCACTTCTCACGATTATATTGCGATAGACTATCAAATCTTACGAAAATCGTAAGTTAAAGACTATGTGGAGAATATTGGAAACCAGCTAATAGTGTCTTATCTTTTTTTTCGTTGGAAAGAAAAAAGTGGCTATTTTTCAAACACAAATTAAATTTGACAAAAATTCAAGCCACTTCTTCTAGAGGGAATTATATCCGAAAACAAAAAAAATGGGTTTAAATAGGAAAAAAGTAATTCTATTAATCTAGTTGTAACCATTAATCTTAAATCGAAGAATTCAGGTGATTTTGTGTTTATACAAATAATTACTCTACGAGCTCAATTAAATGCTTTTGATGAATTAGATCTAATACGAAAAGACATCAATGAGAGTGTCTTGCCTGCATTAAATAATCAAGAGGAGTGGATAAAAACAGAGGTTATGTATAGTAAGGAAACAAGACAATTTAAAATAATTCACTGGTCCTCACAAAAGCAACCTGTTTTTGATGAAGAAGAGCCCAAATTATCTGGTTTAGGATACATACAAATTGGTAAGTTTGCGAAATATTTCGAAAATGAGAACATTACCGTTGAACATTTTAATCATTTAGAAACAATTGAAAAATCTTAGACTGTTGATATTCAAGTTAGATTTAAGATGAAAAAAGAGGATGTGAGTAAGAATCTTATTTATCGATTCTTCACATCAATATAATTTCCAGCATCAGGTAGAACATAGACGAGGGGATCTTGGTTCTTTTCTTCCCTGTAATTCCGAATCCACGCACGAAGACTCTCTTGAATCGTACCAGTTCTTGGAACATAATTTAATTGGAAAACATTTTCAATCTCGTTCTTGTCCATCTCAGTGATTATATGACAAGTACATCGCTTTAAAATTCGAAGTAAATCGACTACCTTTTGATTACCAATTTTAAAAGTTTCAATACTGCATTTTGTTTTAATTACATGATT
>JAEOTF010000371.1 GCA_016840025.1 Candidatus Hodarchaeota archaeon | reverse complement strand
TCAACCCATTGCGTCACTACATAAAAATCCTCACTAGTAAATAGAACTACTGGGACTCGTTTATCTCCATTTGGCATCCATGGTTCATAAAGGTCGGGGGATTTATCTCTGTCAATAATATGCAAAGTGACAAAATCACTTAATTCAGCCATCTTTGCGAGTACTGGTACAGCCATAGCGCATTCTCCGCACCAAGCTCCCGAGAAAACAATTATATTAATAGGACGAGAAGGAGATATGAGTAAATTCTGTACTTCCTTACCTAATTCCACTTTTTCATAATGTTCTCCCCATGTACTTCTTTGGTCATCAGTCATTGTCTTTAAATATTGTTCATAATCAGTTGAATTAAGAATAAGGAGATTTGCTTGGATTTGAACCATTTCTCTCACCTAATCTATTTCTAGAGATCATTTACTGCAATTTATTATTATCTTTGTTAAGTTAAGCTACTGCAAATAATCACAGAAATAAATATTTAAATGATATGAAAAATGGCGAGGATACTAAGATAGATTCCTGATAGGGCGAGGAGGAGAAGAGAGATCGGAACGAATTTTATTAGGAAATTTTTGAAGTCTAAAGGGCGATCTTCCTTCGATAATAACGAAATTGCTAAAATGGATGCAGCAGACCCAAATGGTGTGAGTCCTCCACCAAAAGCACCCGCAAAGACCAACATAAACCACAGGAAGGTGGGATTATCGCCTTGGAATTGTTTATTCATCTCTGAAATAACCGGGATTAACGCTGCCGTCACAGGAATGTTATCTAAAATCCCACTAAAAATGCCTGTTATTATTAGAATCATAAAACCTGTGAGAAACAAATTTCCTCCACTAACCTCTTTTAACCAATCCGCAAGATCTTCAAGCACCCCTGTTTCTTCTAACGTTCCTACTAATATAAAAAGACCGCTGAAAAATATTAAAACGTCCCAATTCATTCCATGGATAAATCGATGTTCTTCAGCTTGAGTTAAAACAATTGCTAATATTGCGCCAAAAATGGCTATAACTCCAATAGGAACCCCTATCACATCTGACAAAGCAAACCCTATGATGGTAATCCCAAGAGCTACGATTGCTAAATAAAATGCTTTACGATCCTCAACAACACCCCATTCGTCAAGGCTCAGGATCATTTGTGTATCAACAGCACTCTGTAGAGTGCTGTCCAAGGGAATTTTTTCAGTTGGAAAAACTATTTTCAAATAAAAAATACATAATGGGGTTGTTAAAATTAGAAAAGGCACACTAACGATTAGAAAATCAATAAAACTTATCCCTGCTTCTGCCCCAACCATGATCGCAGGCAACGAAGAGACCAAAGTGGCCATGCCTGCTAAACTGGTAGCAAGTACAGAAGAAAGTAAGAATGGAGTAGGATCATAATCCAGTCCCTTGGATACTGTGAGGATCATTGAACCGATTAATATCATCGCGGTAACATTCGCTAGCACCGTCGATAATGCCAAAGTTATCAAAAAAGTCATAACAAAAAGAGGCCAGGGTTGTCCTTTGGACAGTTTCAACATACGAATAATTAACCAATCAAAGAGCCCAGTTTCACTTGTAGCTTCAACTAACAATGACATACCAAACACTACCGCTAATACTTCCCATTCCATGTATTCTTCCATTACGATGTCCCATACATTCTCATCAATCAACAAGAAAACTAGGGTAAGAGAAATTGCACAAGACGAAAGGATGATTGTTAGCTGCTTGTTATGATACATAGCAACAAGGAGAAATGTAGCTACGAATATGGAAGAGAATAAAACCATATTCCCAAAATGTCTTGAATAGCTGTAACTCCAAGCGACCAATCCGCCAAAGGCGACAAGTATTAGAATAGTTAATATTCTTGGCGTGAAAATTTCTTTTAAACGCAATTTCAATGCTAATAGCTTTGGATTTTGTGATTCTATTGTCTTATCACCTAAGCAGGATAATTTTCAGAGTATAAATAGACTACCCAGAAAATCAAAGAAGAATCTTTTGCTGTTAGGATTAATTATATTCTATATTGAATATCATCACACACTATTTTTTCTTGATTTCTAGAGATCAAGGGATTTAGTTACTACAAGAGAGGTATTAAATTCCCTTTTTTTGCTATAATTCTCTTCTCCACTAAAAAAACCATTTTGTCTTTTAGAAAAAACCTAAATAAGCCAATTAGATATTAATTCGCTATGTTATCCAAGTAATTATGATATTTAAGCTTGTTAATCTCGAATTCCTATTTTAAGTAAACCTCCATACGAATAATTTTTAGCCTCGATATTTTTACCTTATACTTTGAGCCAATTAATCAAACATATGAGGAGATAAGACAAATTATCCATGTAAAAAGCATCAAGCGCATAAAGAAGGTAGTAAGAGAAAATTGGCGTTTTTGGGAGAGGTTAACTCTTATACAAGTCGTCATTTTTGTTGGCTTTTTAGGAATTCTTTGGCAATTTGTAGAGCTTTTTGAGCATTCTCCCGATACTGGTAAAATGTTCTTATTTGGACTTATTTTCTTGGTAACTTTTCTCCTTGTAGCTAAGTTTGAACACTTAAAACTAACCATTGTCCTGACTGCGTCAGCTATTGCTTTAATTTTAGCTAGTGTATCACTGGCTAAGTTTGAATGGAATCATATCACCTCTAAATATATAGTGTGGGAAGTCCTCGCTGTCGTATTAGGTATGACTATGCTTATTGAAGTGACATCAGAAACAGGTTTGTTCGATTGGCTAATTATTCGTATGTTGAAACTGTCCAAAGGACAACCGTGGCTATTGTTTCTTTTTACTTTCGTACTTACATTTTTTCTTTCCACAGTGCTGGCGAATGTTACCGCAATGCTCTTAGTTAGCTCAATGATCCTCACTGTATCCAAGGGATTGGATTATGACCCAGTGCCTTTCATTCTTTCCGCAGTTATGGGCACTGAAATTGCAGGTATGACTACTTTGGTCTCTTCGTTACCTGCAATCATGGTAGGGGCAGAAGCAGGGATAGGGTTTATTGATTTTCTAATCGTTAGTGTGCCTTTCCTCTTCATATCAATTCCTATCATCATTGTTTATCTCCGAAAGGTATTTCCCGCAGAAAAGATTCCGCAAAGTTACACTCCAATTGATGCCCGTATGATCCGATCATTGGATGAATGGTCTGTAGTGGAAAATCAAAAAAAGTTCTATTTGGCTGGAGTAGTATTAGGAATAACTGTTGTTGGTTTTGTTCTCTCTCAACCTTTGAATGTACCAATTGGTGTAATAGCTATTTTCGGAGCAATATTAGCAATAATAGTTCTACGTCCGGATGAGGAGTCACTTATGGAAAGGCTTAACATGGATACACTATTCTTTTTTGGAGGACTTTTCATTCTTGTTGGGACATTAGAGCAAACAGGTGTTTTGGAAGAAGTTGCTGTTATATTAGAAGAAATTGCAGGAGGAGATCTTTTTATTACAGGTTTTCTTATTCTCTTACTGGGAGGAGGACTGACAGGGATCTTAGATAACATCCCTGTGACAGCGGCGTTAATCCCGGTTATTGAAAAAATCTATGCACACGAAGATTTTGGTAAACATCCACAATACCTATGGTTTATGTTGGTCTTTGCGGGAGCTTTCGGAGGGGGACTCACACCATTTGGGTCAGCAGCCTCAGTGTTAGCATTAACCATATTATCTAAAGAAGGAAAACCCTTATCCTTTGGTTATACCATCAAACGACTTGCTCCCATCTCTATCTTCTTGTTAATTATTGGTGGGATCTATCTCACACTGTTAGCCATTCTAGGATTTATTTGATAATTTTTAAAATTGTATTATTTGATTAATAAGAGCTTGAAAGAGTTTTTGTTTTACATAGTGGACAGGATGCCCTAATTTTAAGCCATTCTAGAAGATGCTGTTTATGAGCTGCATGTCCGTTATCACACTGTAAAATTTCCTCGCTTTTAACCATAGGAAGTCGACAAACAGAACACTGTACGTTTTGCGAACATTCTGGACACTTATCACCGATAAGACTTCTTCTTTCCGCTAGAATACCCCCACACCAAGGACAGAGTGTCTGGCATGAGGTTTCTGTCACCTCTGCATGAATATATCGATGCAGAATAACCCATGCAATATTATATACAAAAATACCGCACATGCAGCCTAAAGCGTTAAACACCTCGCTTAAAGCGCCAAGTCCCCTACCTAAAACCTCAAACACGCTGTAGAAATACCATGAAAGAAAAACTGCTACTGGTAACGTTAATAAGCAGTATATCACCCACCATTCTTTCAATCCACATTTGAAAGAACAATATATCGAACCCCTCCTAAACCTACCAAGACTAATTACCCTATCGCAAACAGCACACTCAAATTTTTCTCTTGGGAAAAGTATATGTGGGATCTTACGATTGCTAGTCAGATTTTCCTCTTTTCTTCCTTTTTTAACTTCAAAGAAGTTCGTATTTTTCATGTCCACTGAACTCACTTCCTATTCTTTCTGCATGTTCCATCTTATTGTCTGTATAGTTAGTAATCTCTCTTTTATTAAAATAAATCCCAAAAAAGGTAAATTGCGCGAATTATAATTGGCTGCGCGCGTTCTACTTCTTGTGAATTTTTTTCACATTATTGATAGACTCACCCCAAAATGTAACTATCGCTTTGAAGAAGTGTGATAGATGTTACATTTAATTTTAAATCGGCTTATTCGGTGTTTCAAATTATATTAAACTAATCAATGAGAAGTTGAAAGACTTCTGTTTTACATAATGGATAAGATCCTATTAAACACCTGAACTTCTTGAAATCAGAGATTTAATATAAGAATTCTTCCTTATTCACTATATAATTGCCTTATTCTCTCATGCATCTCAGTCTATTGATTTCTTTTCGTCTGATCTAGGTTTTACGAGGTAAAATTATGATAAGAAGTATAAAATAGGTGGAATAATTAGCAGATTAATCTTTATAATCTTACTGGAAGCATATTAATAGAAGTACATAATTCTAATTTTTACTTAGATCCACTCAATACTTCTAATCTGAAGGAGTGTAGAGAAGGAGGTTAAGAAAACTTGATTGGAAACAAAGAATCTAATCTTTATGATCCACTTCTTGAATGGCTAGAAGATAAATATGGCTATTCTATTGGCAATGATTACACTACAGCTGGGAAAGAAGTTTGGTATAAAAATAGAGGGCCATCCCAGAAATGTTGTCTAGATGTGATTGGAGTAAAAAACATTGGGGCACATGAAAAAGTGTTATCCGATGAAATAGAAATCATAGGGGTCGAAGTCAAGGATAAAGATAGAATAACGTATAAGGATTTAACTCAAGCTGCAGGATATAAAATCTTCGTGCACAAAGCATATTTTGCGACCACAGCAAGAATAACTACCGAAGACAAACATTGGGCCCGAGTATTGGGAATTGGACTAATAAAAATTGGTGGGCGTGCAAAACCGTCATTTTTGGTAGTAGTAGAAGCCCCATTGAGTGTACCAAATCATGCAGAAATGTTACGCTTATTGGATACATTATTGATCGGACAATGCACGCTTTGTAACTGTTATTTCTATCTAATTGATAGAGTTGATGATGAGTCTTTTCATACCTACATTCCATTGACGAGGCTAAAGTGGATTAATCTATTTCCTTCTGAAACACGCAGTGATTTAAAGAAATTATTCACAGAGCCAAAGGATGTTGATGAGGAGTATAGAATAAGTCGTTATATATGCCAAACATGTGTCGCCCTCTTTAAAATGAAAATCTAAAGGCAAAACATTATTAATCGTTCTCTTTATCACATCGAACTTGTGAAGACTTTTAACTAACACCATTTCAGATGATTTTATGGTTTAAATTGGGAAAAAGAGCTGAATGATCCTTAATCCTATAAATTATATAAGATCCTTTCTTTGATGATAAAAATGCTAGATCAACAAGCACTTAGTATTCGTGTCATGACACAAGAAGATATTGAATTTGGTTATCATCTTGCTACTGAAACCGAGGATTGGGGGTATACAAGAGAAGATTTCAAACGACTACTTCATTACGAACCAGAAGGATGCTTTCTTGCTGAAAAAAGCAGTCAGAAAATCGGTATAACCACAATTACACGATACGGAAAAATCGCTTCGTTGGGTACATTGATTATTCTTCCTCCCTATCGGGGTTATGGTATAGGCACAGCATTGATGGAACATGCAATACAGTATCTTGATAATTGTGGTGTTGAAACAATCAAATTAGATGCTGTTGCAAAAGCAATACCACTGTATAAAAGACTTGGTTTTCAAGAAGCATTCCCCTCTCTCCGTTTCAATGGAACTGGAAGAAAAAAATCTGATAGTGGGGTCATAAGGATGAAAATGCGCGATTTATCAGATGTGGTATCCTTGGACCTACAATATTCTGGATTGCAACGCACACATGTTCTGAATAGTCTTTATAACGCTTCTCCAGATTTATGCTTCCTTTATCGCGAGAATAATCGTCTCTTAGGTTTTATAATGGCTCGCAAATCCATGAAAATGTATAAAATTGGTCCTTGGATTTGTAATCCTGATTGTGAAGGAATTTCGGAAGAACTACTAAAGAAAGTTATGAGTAAAGGTCACAAGAATCTCATTTGGGTCGGAGTGCCTGGTGGGAATGAAAAAGCAGTTTCAATTTTGGAAGGTAATGGATTTATGCAAAAATCAAGTAGTATGAGAATGGTTCGTGGTAAAGAACATACTTCAGAAGATGTTCGTGGTATTTATGGGATCGGATCACCTGAGAAGGGATGATTTTATATTGAAAACATTCGATTTAGATGAAAGAAATCGCAACTCATTGTGGGAGCATGTTGTTGAAACAGTTGAATCCTATATAACAAATGTACATCAGGTTTCTGTCTCTCCAGAATTAAATCCTGAGAGAATTCGCTCTCTATTAGAATTAATAAAATTCTCACAACCTCTTAGTCCAATCGAAGCTGTAAATTTTGTGGTACAAGGTCTATCACTCTACCAAGTCCATGTATCTCATCCTCGCTATTTTGGACTTTTTAACCCTGCTCCAACCCCAATGAGTATCGCAGCTGATGCATTAGTCGCCACATTTAACCCTCAATTGGCCTCATGGGCTCATAGCCCGTTTGCAGTTGAAGTTGAGCGATATCTAATCCACACTTTTGGACAATCTTTTGGATTTAATCCGGATGAAATTGATGGAACATTTGCTACCGGTGGAGCAGAAGCAAATCGAACAGCAATATTGACTGCATTAACCCATAAGTTCCCTGAATTTGCAAAAAAAGGTGTACGGGGGTTAGAAAGACAACCTACGTTATATGTATCAACAGAGAGTCATCATTCTTTCATAAGAGCAGCGCGAGCTTGTGGACTAGGCACAGATGCAGTAAGGCAAATCCCTGTTGATGATAATCTACAAATAAATGTGAAATTGCTAATTGAACAAATTCAAAAAGATAGAGCGGCAAACTTTGCACCATTCTTTGTTGTTGCGACTGCAGGAACAACTAATGCAGGTATAATAGATCCTATTCCACAAATTGCTGAGGTTGCTTCTCAGGAAAAGTTGTGGTTCCATATGGACGCTGCTTGGGGTGGCGCGGTAATCCTCGTTCCCGAATATCATGACTTACTTAGCGGTATTGAACTCTCAGATTCAATTACTTTTGATGCTCATAAATGGCTCTCGGTTCCGATGGGAGCGGGTATCTATCTTACTCGTCATCGAGAGATCTTAGATCGTACTTTTAGTATTACGGCGGATTATCTGCCAACTGATACTGACCATTTTGATGTTGTTGATCCATATAAACATTCAATTCAGTGTTCTCGTCGCTTCATAGGCTTAAAGGTTTTTTTATCGTTTGCTGTAGCAGGATGGAAAGGGTATCAAGAACTAATTCGACATCAAGTAGTTATGGGAGATTTATTGAGAGATAGCCTCGAATTTTCAGGATGGGAGGTTATTAATAAAACAAAATTACCCATCGTTTGCTTTGTAGATCGTAAGACTCCAGAAGGGCGTTCTACACATTACATTGAGGAAGTTGCGCGAAGAGTTATTGCTTCAGGAGATGCCTGGATTTCTACTACACGACTTAAGGGAGAATTACCAGTTCTCAGAGCATGTATTACAAATTATAGAACAACTAAAGAAGACGTCTTAATTTTAGTTAAATTATTGAATGAGATACGTAAAGAGATAATATCAGATGTCAATGTCTAAATAGGTTTTTATCCATTTTTTTTGCTCTAAAATAGATTTCTCCGAGATATTTATCAGCTCTTCTAATTGTTTTTCCATATTAAGCATTATAGCAAATCTTTCTAACTCTGAAAAATCAAATTTCTCTTTAAGTCTAATGAAAATAGCTAAAGCATCTTCTAAATCTCGTTCTGACCCGTAAACTAATTTATGAACGATTAAGCTTTCAGGAGAACACAATCTAAACTCGAATTCAGCAAATTTCTTCTTCTGAGCAGTTTTAACAGTTTCTTGTTCAGTATTAGAATATATTCCTTTCAAATCAACACGAAACAGGAGGTCTTTATAGAAAATTGTAGAATGAGACTTTTCATTCAACGCGATCTGTAAATCTTCCTCAGATATATGAAAACCATTGTTAGTTAAAAAAGAGACAAAATCGGAAATATCAAGCATTTTCTGATCAACAATGATATCTAAATACTGTGTACTTCGTACAAGCCCATAAAAAAGGATTGCTATTCCACCAACAATTGCATAATCAATATTTTTCTCTTCCAAATAATTAGTTAGATTTCTCATAATATTTTGAATTCCTGAAGAAGAAATTGGTGAATTTTCCATCTCCTTATCATCCTATATTGACCCTATTGATTATTCACTGCAATTTGGTAGCATTCCTCGATCCAAGCGAGTCCGGCAAGAAACATCTCTTCATTAGTTTTTAGACGTGCCAATAAGGCAGCTCTACAGATATCTTGGATCCGAGTTTCAGAAAGTTGTGAAAATCTTACTTGATCAGACATTTGGATTACACATCTCTTTGTCTATTCATCTCCTAAAATATTTTAAATATAATTAGATCCTAATATCAGTTATTGATTTACTTTTATATCTCGCTTACTTGTTTCCTCGAATCCTTTTAGTGTAAACTCAATTAACTGAAATCCTTGCTCAAGTAGCTGTTCATTAGTGAATTTTTTGCCTGGAGAGCCGATTTAATTACTTATTTTCGTCTTAATGATTTAATTTCTAATCGAATCTTATTTTTACTCTGTTTATCCAAAAGAAATCCACTCAACTTATTCTAGTGATTTCTCTTATTTACTTATTATTGTTTTGCTCATTCTTTTTTAAATAATTGAGAATCTCAATACGGAATGTTTCAAAATCATCTAAATGCTGTTTTAGTAAGCTATAAGAGATTTGATCATCGATTTTCCCATAACGGTGGACGAGGATATTTCTAAAGCCTTTCATTCCTCTGATAGTATCTTCCAAATCCGAATTTATAATTTTTTTATTAACAAGGTTACTAATGATTTCACTTTCACCATTTGGTAATCCTAATTTTAAGTCAGCATTAATAATTGAACAAATTTCGATCACTAGTTCAATACTATATTCTAATCTCTTATAGATCCCATCTTTGACTAATCCAAGGCTTTCAAATTCTGAGTAATTATCAGGTAAATTGTTACGAATTAGAGATATATTCTCAAAAATCTGCTCTAATTTCTGAATAATTATATCAACTCTCAGTGATGACACCTCGAACATAATCATCAAGGTATTTTTTAAAATGGTCATATTCTTTGATTGTCTCATAAGCCAAGTCATAAAGTTCACATGTATCATATAGCACTTGCCCAGATAAGACCTCTTTTCTTAAGCGAAGAGGTAATAATTGAAAGATTTGAACATCAAATTTCATAGGAAGCTCTTTCATATAATTAATACGTTTTTGATACATAGTGTCCTTTGTTAACTCACTTTTCCCTACTAAGACAATATCTACATCATTGAAAGAGTTTCCTCTAAGATAGCTTCCGAATAGAATCACACCAATAATTTCGGCGTCCTTTTTCGCTTTTTCTGTGATATAATCCAAGAAGTTATCAAGATTAAATGATGACATTCTATCAACTATTCATTATTCACTGGTTTAAAATGTAACTCAAAAAATGAAAGAATTCTACCTTCACTTCTTACTGAAAAAATCCTTTACTATGTTTTCTACAAGATTCTTCTCTGGAATGAAAGGTAGTGTAATTTGTCCTTTTCCTACCATTTTCTTATTCCACTCAATTGACGTTTCTATTGCATTTGGATTTCTACCCCACGCTCGACGAGCTACACCACTTGTAACATCCCAATCAACTGCAGATTTAATAATTCTGTCCACTCGCTCACTTCCATCAAGCACCAATCCAAATCCGCCATTTATTGCTTTTCCAGTCCCTACTCCTCCGCCATTGGAGAGTACCACCATTGTCATTCCACGAGCAGCATTCCCAGCCCATGATTGATGAGCCATATCAGCCATTATTCGACTACCATCGTAAATATTCGCAGTTTCACGGAAAGGAGAATCTGTTCCGCTTGTATCATGATGATCCCTGCCAAGCATCACGGGGCCAATGTCACCATTTCGAACTAATTCATTGAACTTCAAAGCAATTTTCATACGTCCTTCCGCATCTTGGTACAGGATTCTAGCCTGTGACCCTACCACCAATTTGTTATCTTCTGCATTCTTGATCCATTCGTAATTATCACGATCTTGAGCTCGGTGTGTAGGATCAATATTCTCCATAGCAGCTTGATCGGTTTTCCTTAGATCGTCGGGCTTCCCACTAAGACAAACCCATCGAAATGGTCCATATCCATAATCAAAGCAAATTGGACCCATGATGTCCTCAACATAGGAAGGAAAGATAAAACCTTCACTTGTATCTCTTCTATTTTTTGCAATACCTTTAGCTCCTGCATCGAAGACTGCTTTCATGAAACTATTGCCATAATCCCAGAAGAAGGTTCCTCTATCCGTCATTGTTTTAATTAATTCGAAATGTTTGATTAGAGATTCATCAACTTTTATTTTGAATGCTTCTGGATCATTCTTAAGTAATTCACGTCCTTCCTCAAATGTTATACCCTGAGGAGTATAACCTCCTTCATAAACTGCATGACAGGAAGTTTGATCAGAAGCAAGATCCACATTTACATTAGTATCTACACAATATTGCAGGAGATCAACAATATTACCATAATAGGCAATTGAAATAGGTACATTTCTTTCTTGATAATCCTTTGCCCATTTAATAGCTTCTTCAAGATTTGCAGTTACCTTATTAACCCATCCTTGTTCATGGCGGGTCCGAATCCTTGAATTATCCACTTCAGCAAGAATTCCGACTCCTCCGGCAATTTCAATTGCCTTACCTTGTGCACCACTCATCCCACCTAGACCACTTGTAATAAACAACTTTCCTGCTAGATCTTTGTTTGGAGGAATCCCGAGGTAAAGTCGTCCTGCATTCAGTAATGTGATATAAGTCCCATGCACTATTCCTTGTGGACCAATGTACATCCATCCACCTGCAGTCATTTGTCCGTAATTTGCGACACCCATAGCGGATGCTTTATGAAAGTCTTGAGGGGTGTCAAACATCCCTACCATAAGTCCATTAGTAGAAATAACACGGGGAGCGTCACGGTGGGAGGGGAATAATCCGAGTGGATGACCAGAACTGACAACAAGGGTCTGTTTTTCGGTCATTGTTTCCAAATATTTCTTAATAAGCTGGAATTGTAGCCAGTTAGTCATAACCATTCCACTTTCACCATAGGTTACTAATTCATACGGATATAAGGCTACATCAAAATCTAAATTGTTATCTATCATTAATTGCAAAGCTCGGGCTTCTAATATCCCTTTATATTGATTTATAGGTTTCGCTTTGATTTCATCGGGTGGACGATAGCGATAACCGTAGATTCGTCCACGTGTAATTAATTCATTGAAAAATTCAGGAGCTAATTTTTCATGCAGTGATTCAGGAACATATCTAAGAGTATTCTTAACTGATGTTATAGCCTCATTCTGTGATAGAGTAAATCCACGATGGGGAGCTCTTCGAATTCCCTCTTTGAATACTGGATCAGGTGGTAGTTCATCAGTAAGTTGTATTGCCATACCCTTTGAAATATCAAAATTCTTGAATATTTTTATTTCTTGGGTCATATTAAACACCTTTTGAATTCAGCAGAGTTTATAGTAATAGAGATAAATTTAATTCTTGATTAAAGTATGAAACTAGTTCTAAAATATGTATTTTAATGTATTTTTATCCCACCTTATTTACTGCAAGATAAAATCTTAAATTTCTTTGATTAAGGTTTATAATAGGATTTATTAAGAATTAAATTTCCATGGAAAGATTTCCCTAGCTAAGATTGAATGTTTTTCTCCCATAATTTGATTCAAAATGTCTACATATGTTTGGAAATATTCCTCATCAATATATTCCTTTTTGTAATCAATTACATCTTTCTTTCTCAATTTTCGATCAAATTTCCATGGAAAAAGTTGTCTAGCTAATTTTAAACTGCTTTTAATTTCTTTATCTGAATCTAAATAATCAAAAAGATCTTTATGACAACGTTGAGGGATTACTATGCTATACAGATCTGGCTTTACATGTGAAGCTTTGATTTTCACTGTACTAACTAATTCTTTTTCAAAAGCATCCCTTAACAACTTAACTTCAGCTAAAGAGAAATTTTGTGTATGGAAATAAACTTCACCAGAGCAAGATCCATCACCTATATACAAATGGAGAATTAAAGAAGAATTAAGTGAATTTTCGATTATTTCATGTGGTAAATGTTTGGTTCCATTAGTATACCACAGTTGTCGTTCTCTTTCTAGTTGTAAAGAACTACTAGACTCTAATTCAATGATTTTATATGGTTGTCCATCCCTCATTGAAGTTCTAGATCCAATGAGACATGGATATCCTTCAGATCTAAAGATCTGACTAATATACATAACCCAAGCTGTTTCAAGTATGTGTTTACAAATTCTAAATCTTGCTGTTTGAAATCCTACAAGGATATTTCTAGATTTATTAAAATCTTGTACTATAGTTTCTAGACTATTATTTGGAGAACTAAAATCTCTAATGTGAGATATGAGATGCAGAGTGTCAATAGCACTTAAATAATCTGAATCAAAAGGTAATTCTCCCTTATTGCGACCATTAAGGCTAATATTTCCATCTCCTAACATTTCACCACTAATAATGTTAGCTAACCTATTCGAAATAGGTGCCCAACTTCCCATCCGCATTTTTAGCATATTAGCACCAAAACATAAAGAAACATCCACTCCCATTTCAGTAAGGATAGATCTTACCTTCACTTTACCAATATTTCTGTATTTTTTTGCTATTTTCTTTATACTATTGAATTCTAGATAATCTTTTACGATTTCATATCCAAATTTGAGTTTTAGATATTTGTTTGGTGTGGGAAGTTGATAGTAATCAAGGTACTGATAGACAGTTTCTCGATTAATACCTAAATGATTAGATATCTTATTCATAGACCACATACGGACAAATAATATATCTTCTAAGAATTCTTTAGATGGTCGTTTGTTTCTTGATGGAAACCCAAGATTAAATTTCTTTATTCGTGCTCGTATGGTGCTTACACTGACTTTAAATTCTTTAGCTATCTGTTTTGTTGAAAAACCTTGATTTAGTAAAGATTCCAAAGATTCTTTCGTTATGATTACTTTTTTAGCCATGGTTTTTACTTCTCTTTGACTATTATTTAGAAATAATTTTAAATATTTATATATATTTTTAAATATAAATAAATATTTTTAAGAATATATTAATGATGTATAACTGAGTAGTTGAAGACATGAGAGATACACTAAAAGAAAAAGCAGAGAAATTCTTTTCTTATTTAAGAGAAAATAAAGCTCCAATATATAAATCTGAATTAAGTAGTATAGGCTTTGACGGTAATTCAGCCGACAAGTGGATTGAATTAATCCAATACATTCAATCAGAATCTAAATTAAAAATTAATAGAGCCAGACGTTATGTGACAATAGAATTAGAGGAAAATTAAATCTCATATTGAAAAAATAAGGATTATTTGGAAAGGAAATGTTCCAATGAGTAATGATCTGGTTTCTATCATTATTCCAACATACAATAGGGAATCTACTCTTCAAAGAGCAATTAAGAGTGCTATTAACCAGACCTACTCGAATATTGAGATTATTGTAGTTGATGATGGTTCAACAGATAACACTTCTTCTATTGTTAGTGAATTCCATAATATAACATATATTCAACATAAAACTCGATTAGGTGCACTAAAAGCCAGAATGACAGGAATTAAACACGCCAATGGAAAATATGTTGCTTTGCTTGATTCGGATGACATTTTATTACCTAATTCAATAGAATCAAGGGTAAATGCCTTAATAAATAATCGCATTGAATTAGGATTAGCCTATGGGGACGTCTATTATACCCAAAATGGTCAAACAGCTAAAGTTTTGAAATCTAAAAAGTTAAAAGGGTATGCATACAAAACCATCCTTAATGATCTCTTTTTAGGAGCTACATGTGCAATATTGGTAACCAAGGCGTGTTTTGATGTAACAGGTTATCCTGATTCATCAATATCTGGATGTGAAGATATCCTAATAGCCCTTCGAATCTCAAAACATTATCCTATAATTCATTGTGGAGGAATAATTGGAGTAGTTTGTGTTTCCAAAGATTCTATTTCGCTTAATAAAATGGATATGGCTAAAGGACTTGAGAAAATTGTAAAAAACTACAAGAAAGACATTATTACTTTTAATGGGAGATTTAGATTAACTCTTTGGTATATTAGAATACATATTACCTATTTAGCAGCTTATATTTCCATCCAACAAATCAATGCTAATAAATCTCTGCTATTACGCCTATTCACCACTCTTACAAGAACAGGCTATCTTATTTCAGTAATTTTTCTTTTTCCTTTTTTTTACTCAATGCGTTTACTTGTATTCATAAATGATTCAATCATAAATAAAGCCATTCGAGTTCAAATGAAAGGACTTTAATGATAGACAGAAATCAAGGCAAATAATTGTGAATTAACACTCTGGTTTCGATAGAGAATGCCTTTTTCATCTAAGTAGCAATCATACTGTTGAAATAAAATTCTAATTCTATTTATAGGAAACAGTGCCTACTTGTTTGTCGTTTCACTGTTTCAATTTTTCGTAAATTGCATTTTCTAAGCGGAGAAACTAGTTCGAAATCTCGAACCACTGGTTTATATTATAAGTTAACACTGTCAATATTAATTGATAGAAGCATTTGAGTGAACAATTACGGTATTTGAGGTTTGATATGAGGTAGGAAAAAGTGGTAAATTGGGTTAACTTGATTTTGGGACTACTTATTTGTTTTTTTGGCATAGCACCTATAACGGGACTAATACAATACCTGCTGAAAAGTCTGAGAAGTCAATTCTGGTCTTCTACGCTGGGTACTATAGTGTCCTCTCATACAGAATGGATTGGTCGTGATGATTCCGTCATTCCATGGATTAAATAACTAGGAAGTGGCAATTCAGCTGAGAGTTTAATTGTCATTACTTGAGATACATCAAGCTTCATACCCGTTTCAGTCTTTTGAGCCATTTTTTTCACCTATTGAATCGAGTCTTCTAGAAAACTGAAGTACTAGAATCATAATTTTATCTGATTCCTCAAGTCGCGGATGGGGCTTTTTGGGTTCTAATAATCACTGTTTTATCTTCCAACTCTTGTTCTGATATTATATTGAACCCTACTTGGTTAATGAGGTTTTTTACCATTGTACTAGTTGTTGTTTTCAGATTAGGTGCGCCTAGTGATACTTCGAATAGATGTAGGAGTCTTTGAAGAGACGATTCTGATACCTGTTGAGAATCCGTAATCCCTGGGTTCCACCAATCTATGATTATTAAATACCCATCATCATTTAAAGTATTAAATAACTTACGAAAGAACTTTTCAACATAGATTCCAGCATCACAGACAAGTACAATCAATAGACACTTTGAATGATATTGGTCAGTTCAATATAAATGTGGTATAAAATTTAATTTGTGGCAAGATTTATAAAAAAATACCATTATAATTCAATTATGAGTATCACAAAATTAGATAAGAACTATCGTATTGTAATTGACAAGCAAATGAGGGCCAAATTAGGTTTAGAATCAGGTGATCGCATTCTATTATTGCCATCTGGCAAAGAAATCCGTTTAATCCCTATAAAAGGTGATAAATCATTTATAGGTAGTTTAGATAAATTTGATTATGATCCTCAGGATCATAAAGCCATAGAGTTATTATTGAGGGAAGTAAAAGATAATCACTCGGACTGAGAGAATGCTAATGCCTGTTATTGATACAATGGTTCTATTTGCTTCAGCAGACACTCATCATAAATGGCATAAGAATTCAAAAAAAGCTTTAAAACTAGTTAATGAGGATAAAGCATGGTGGATTCCATCCTTTGCTTTAATGGAATTTGATCTAACTCTAAAAAGTCGGAGTTTCAGTTCTGAGGAGCGAATGGAAAAATATTCATTATTGATGTTAGATTATCCAAATCTGAATGCAAAGGTCTATCCAATAACACCCGCAATTTTACATGAGACAAGTCGGATTGAAGAGGTTTATAATTTAGACTATTTTGATGCTGGGATGGTAGCTACATCTTTAAATCTTGATGGACAGATAGCAACGATAGATAGGCAAATTCTAAGAATTTCGGAAATCGAAGGGGTTTTAGATCAAATATTGTTGTAAATTATTGTATATTATTCGGATTTAAGGAGGTTAATTAATGTACCATTTCGGTTATGGATCAAATCTCAAAATTGAATTCCTTAAAACGCTGCTTCCAAGTGCTGTATTCAAAATGAAAGCCTATCTGCCTAACTTTAAGGTCGAATTCCGTGTTTGGTCCAAGAGCAGGAATGGTGGGATAAGCACTATATTTGAAGCACCAGGTGAACTCGTTCACGGTGCACTTTATGAAGTCCCAGAGGAGGAAATGATAGCACTTGATCAAATGGAAGGGATCTATTTAGGGATCTACTCTAAATTTAATTAATTTCGTTCCAGATTATATTAATTTGCTTTTCAAGTTTAGGCAAATCAGTTTTGATGGTTTCCCATACAATCGCAATATCAACGCCAAAGTATCCATGAATGAGCCTATCACGCATAGCTGTGGCTCCTCTCCAGTCAACGTCAGGATAATTTTTAACAATTTCACTTGGAATATTCTTTACTACCTCGCCAATAATTTCCAAGTTTCTGATGACAGCGTCTATTGTCTTCTGATCAATTTTAAATTAAGTAAAAGTCATATCATCAGTATATTTTTCTATCTTATCTATCGCTTTTCTAATATCGTCTAAGAATAACTTTGCACTCCTACTCGACATATATAACATCCCCCATTATTGTGGGAGCAACTAGTTTTTTTATAGCATCGGGAGTAACAATTTCAACCCTAGTACCTAACTTGTCTGATAAATACTCCTCTAATTGAAATAATCTGAAAAAACTGATTGGTTTTTCAAATTCTACTAGCAGATCGACATCACTCCCTACTTTCTCTTCGTTACGGGCATAGGATCCAAATAGTCCTATCTTACTAACATTATAGACTCTTCTAAGAAAAGATAATTCGACCTCTAACAAATTTAAAATGGTTTCCTTTGTTATCAACAACTTCAACCTACAAATGACTTAGGAATTACATGCAGTCTTTGGTTAATAATGATTTTCATATATTGTGGAAGATATCATGAAGGGGTAGCTCTCGCGACGTTCGATGTTAACATTGCCGAGGCGCCGAAAGAAGGGCTGGAAAAGTTCGTGGCCGATTATGCAGTAGTATTACACGTCTTAGCTGCAATAATACTGGGTTTAATGGTCATCGGCGCGGTACCCAGAACCCGTCGACAAGTAATCAAGTCCATTAATAAGGCTAAAACGCTTATTGCTCGTAAAGCGGTGTTCGAACCCTCGTATTGCGCCCAGACGCTTACTAAGGAATTAGAAGAAAAATTCGGACAAGAAGAGTTGCATGAAGCAACAGTCGACCCTGCTAAACAAGATGCTATTAAACGTGAAGTAAGTGCCAAACTCACCCGCTTCTCAGAGTTCATGACTAAATCCGTGGACGAAAAAGTCGAATTCACTCAAAAGACTGTGGAGTTAATCCTTAAACGTTATAAGAAATAACGAATGTAATCCTTATTTCAGTGATACTCCTAATCATTACTATTCTTACTATTCATAACTATTACAGGGACAGCAGTGCTGAATTTGAAATCATTTGGATCTTACACACTAATCAAATCTCTTGTGATTTATTCAACCTATCATTCTCAATCCTATAGCTACTAATACTATTCACCTACAGACTTATAGGTCTATGAGAATTTGAGATTGTTTGGAGGATATATGGTTCTAACCTCTCCAACAGGTTTAAAGAAGAAATTGAGGGTTGACTGATGGAAGTAAAACTACAATTGTGGGATCCCGCTGGTGCTCCAAGAATTAGAGAAATAAGACCAATATTTTTCCGAGGTGCAGGAGCTGCTATACTTGTATTTGACTTAACACGACAAACAACCATGGAGCAATTAGATGAAACATTAGAACTAATTAAACAAGAAATGAGTAACAATTTAAGAGTAGTTTATCTAGTAGGGAATAAGCTGGACTTAAAAAATGAAATCGAAGTTAGTGACGAAACTGCTCTAGAATATGCTAAGAAATTGAGTCAAAAACTGGGTATACGGGTTCCTTATGTTAAAACCTCAGCAAAGACAGGCTCTAATATAACTGAACTTATAAATGGAATTGCGACCGATTATGCTGTAGAATTATTGGAAGGGAAAGCTGTAGGTAAAAGTAAGGGTTTTCTTGCTAAAGTAATATTTATAGGTGTGGATGCTGTAGGTAAAACAAGCCTTAGGAGAAGAATCACCGGAGAAGGATTTACAACAGATTATATCATGACAATAGGCGCTGATTTTGCTACACATAGTGTAGAAGTTTCCGATACGGCACTTGATAAAATATCTAAAGAAGAATTCCCGAAAGATAGAGAATTAGAAGTAGAAGAAGCAGAACGAAAGAAAGAAGCACCAAAAGAAGCGGCAAAACCTTCACCAAGACCAACTGCACCTGTGCCAGTTACAGAAGCAGAGCCAAGTGCAGCAGCTGAAGAAGCCCCTGCTCCATTGGTATCGGGACTTCTAACTGCAATTGGTTCTTTCGCGCTAGAAGACAATATCGAAGTTCTTAAACAATTCCCCCCCGAAAAACTGCAGGAGGCCATAGCAACACTTCCTCCAGAAGAACAGGAAGCTCTAAGACAGCAATTAGGGGATCTTTTAAAGAAATCACCTCTAGAGCGAAAAGCCTCACTAATTTATTGGGAGCGAATGTGCTTGAAAGAGGAATTCGATCTAATCGTGTCACTCCATGAAAAAGAGTTCAAAGTCGAGGTACCTATAGATGCAACAGTCCGAACAACAGGTACAATGACAATTCCCCACGCAGGACGTGTAAGAATCACCCCGATATGCACAGCGTGTAATATCTCACCTGCTTATAGAGAAGTCACCGTAAGAGAGTTCGAAAAAGAAGTGAAAGCGGAATTCAAAGTTCTCCCCACCATTACAGGAGCTTCTGACCTTACTATCGAATTCCATCTCATAGACGCAGACGGATCTACTTCACTTCTTCAAAAAGAATCAGTAGAAGTCATAATCCAAGAAAAACCAATTGAATATCAACTGGATGGTCTCTATACATTCAAAGTCTCTCGACGAGTACCAGCAATGTTTTCCATCATAGGGGGTTTGTTTGGTGCATTTTCAATAGTTTTATCACTATTATTTGGTATAGACTTACAAGAAGAAGCACTTAGTGCGATTGCAGCGATTAGCTCGGCCCTAGCAGCAACAATACTGATATTAATCGCAGTCATACTACTTTGGAGAGGGGTCAAACCTCTCAAAAGAGAAATTGAGATCATATGGAGAGGATATGAGACTCCAGCTTAAGTCATACGCCTAGAGAAAAATGAATACTATTGACATATGAATTTTATTCGGGCTTTGTTTAACAATTCCTCACTCCTTAAGGATTATAATCTTAGGTAACCTGCTCTGACTCCAAGGATTATTCAGATTCTGAATTAATGCACTTAATTTACTTTCTAGTTTCTCTCTTTGAGTCTGAATTTCTGATGCTAGTTTTTTGTCTGTTGTCGCGATAATTTCAACTCCCAAAATTGTTTGAGATGATGTAGTAGAAAAAGTGCCATATGCAAGAATCACAGCATCTTCTCGAGTTAACGAGGTTGTTTCTTGAATTCGTCGCACCCAACGTTTAAAATATTTGGTTGGATAAATTACTTGAACTTGTTGTAAGATTAAAGGTATCGTTTGCGGCAACTGGACGCGATTTGTTAAGATGTGATAGATTTCTCTACTAATGAACAGATTAGCCTTTGTTTGAACAAAAATGAATGAATTCCGTTGCATGGTGGTAAGAGGGCGATTCTTACTTATTTTTATGAGGGCAATTGTCCAGAATCGAACTATATTCTTATCTAGAAGTATTCTCGACAATTTAATGAACGTCCCGTTCACTTTCTTCGTTCATAGTTAAGTCGACTTCTTCTTCAAACCACTGATTCCAGATACTTTCACCTTCATCAGGTAAATCAAGAAATTGCTCTATAGTTAACAAAGGATTTGTACTAAAGACTGTTTCTAGGGTCAAGCTATCATATAATTTGTGTACGTTAATTAAGTTCTCAATTAACGTACGAATTAGTTCACTACTAGATATTTGAAGTCGTTCTGCCAATTTTTCCAGTACTAACTTCTTATCCTTTTCAATTCTTACAGAAATTCGCTCTGAAGCAGTCATAATGATCTCGTCATACAATTGTATGACCAGTCTATTTCTATCTTGTCATTCAAACAATAATCAGATTCCCTGAGCTAATGACGATAATCGAAAGAAAACTTGATATTAAAGAGAAAAAAGGGGGAAAGAGATAGAAATTACTTTTTTCGATACGAGCACTTATGAGGACACTCAGTTCGGCAATACTCTGTATCAATGTGAACAGAACACATCAAACACCACGTTAATGGGGGCGATTTGGCTTCATTCATATTTAAAATTCCTCTTATTCCATTTTGGCTCGACAATTACTTACTTTCTTCGTGATTCCTCCTTTTCTGAGAGGGAAGATAAGCGAGGATAGGCGTAGTCGGTTTTTGAGGTGTCTTAGGGCCATAGGGCATACATAAGCCATATTTTGTGACATAGAAATCTTTGGACGTATTGAGCCAGTGTTTCACTTCGTTTTCTGAGATTCCACGATGTTTCGCCCGTAAAACAAGTTCATCATACCAGAATGTCCAATCCCAGTTGGCAATACCCTCAAGTATAATGAATAATTGGCTAGTTACCGCGAGTTCGCGTAGATTTGGGAAAAAATCCTCTAAAAACGCTTGTTCCGTGAAAATGGCTGTAAATTGGGTTCCGAGCCCTCTGAGTTCAATGTTCCGTTGATCAGCCCGTTGGTAAAGCTGAAATTGAATGGAACTGCCGTCTTTTGCTCGTGTAACGATTTGTTTGTGCACTTTCATATGTAAATATAATCAGGGGTGTTCTTTCTTTTCAAGACCAATAGAGAGGGAGAGAATACTGAAAGTGAAAACAAGCCAAAAAATCTGCTTTGTGCCGTTTCAAAATAGAGTACGTTGACGTTTTGGCTGAACACATGCTGGACTGTTAAATTTGGGTGAATTAACCTTGGTGGAGACGGGATAAGCTTGCATCTGGTCCGCCGGATATGGCGAGAGGTAATTTTGAGGAGTTTCCATCCCCTGTTCTGGATCTAGCCACTGATTTTCATGCTGAGATTGGAGCATTACAGGCATGCGGTTATGAATTGGAGCTACGACTTCATTCGAGTTTGTGGTGATGATGGCACATGTCATTACTTCTGTTCCTGTCGGTGACTGCTCAATCTCATAAAGACCTGCAAAGCCAAAAGGTTCGTGAGTATTAAGACGGAAATAATGAGGAAATTTCATTTTTCCACTCATTTGCCATTCATAAAAGCCATTCGCAGGAATGATACATCTTTGGGTTTCAAATAGGGATTGGAAGCTTTCTTTCTCAAGAAGACTCTCTTTCCTTACATTGATGAGTGTTTTTCCTTCCATCCATGGTAAACTGAGGTTCCATCGCATACCATGGAGTTGCCGAGTCTCTTTTTGGATTACAGCAGCTACTCGATGTGAGGGGGCCGCATTATAATTGGGTTGTGTTTGATGGTAAGCAACCTGCACGTCAAATCGGCGTTCTATCTCGATTTGAGGCGCAATTGATGTAAATCTGCTACACATTGGAAGATTTTCCTTTTTGTGATTAAATACTATGAAGAAAAGATAAGAAATAAAGCTCTCCAAATTTCACTTTCAAGAATGTCTGGGAAGTAAATGTCATTATCTAGAATTGAAGCACGACTAAAAAAGAAAAACCCGCGCGTGTTATTGGTTAACCCTGCATTTCGATATACTGGTGCTAATAACTTCCCACTAGGGCTGGGTTATATTGCCGGACATTTAAAAAAGAGGGGCATAACCCCGATAATAATTGATGAACAATCAGGTGTAGGGCAGATAGGAAGACGCCAAATAGAACAAATCCAGCCAGACATTGTCGGCATAACTGCAACATCCCCTGTTTTTCATAGAGTAAGTCAATTAATTAACAGTATAAAGAAAGTTCCAGAGAATATTCAGCCTGTTACCGTCTTAGGAGGAATTTATGGAACTTTCCGACCAGAAAAAGCATTACAAACGGGAATAGACATCGTAGTCAGGGGAGAGGCTGACAATACAATTTATCAGTTATTTGACTTACCAATGGAGGAAATTAATGGAATTTCATATCGTAAAGGATCCGAAATAATCCAAAATAGAGCCGCGGATCCAGTTTATGACTTGGATTTGATCCCATTTCCGGCACGAGAATTGTTTACAAGCCAAAATTATCCGGTTATGGGATTGACAACGAGCAGAGGATGCCCATTTACCTGTTCATACTGTTCTGCGACTAAATTCTGGCAAAGTATAGGCAAAAAGGTTCGTTACCATTCATTAAACTATGTAGAGAAAGAACTAGAGCAAATAGCTGACTTAGGATATGATTTGATTTGTTTCGAGGATGCAACCTTCACGTTAAAAGATAAAAGGACGATTAGCCTCTGTCAAATTTTGAAAGAAAATGAAAAAATAAACCGTCTAATATGGAGCTGTCAAACAGGACCAAATGAGTTAAATCCTAATATTTTAGATGATTTTGAAGAAAGTAGATGTATCATGATTAATTTGGGTGTAGAATCCACCTCAGAAGAGGTACTAAAAGAGAATAACAGACATACGTCAATTGAAAAACTAGTAGAGGTTGTCAATGCAGTAAAAAATACAGAAATTACATTACAGCTATTATTAATTTTTGGCTTACCTGGAGAAACCTCTGCAAGTGTGAATGAGACAATTAATTTCCTACATGAATACCAGCCAGACCGAATTGTGCTTAGCCTAGCAACCGCCTATCCTGGAACAGAGTTAGAATTGAATACCCACAGGATTAATCCTCCCTTAGAGTGGAGAAAAAGATTTGTCGGACATGGTGGGGATAAACACAGTGAATTAGTATTGCCAAAAACATTGACCGAAAAAGAATACCTCGAGTTAGCCGAAAAAATGTTGAGAGAGGTACAAAAAATAAATACTGGTCGATACAGGGAGTTTAGAAGAAAACAAGATCGATTAATAAGGCAGGTAAAAGCTTTATCATAAGTAAAAGCCATGTATAACCTATTATCATCGTATGGGCGGGATAATTTCTACTAATGTTTTGGTGAGTTGTTGGGCTACCAATTTCGCTAATTCATCATAATCTATTGATGCGTACAGTATCCATGCCTCATTCAGTATTGAGAGAACAAAAGAATTACTATTGATAACCTCTCTCTTTAAGGCATCTAATGAACACAGTACCTGCAAATTATTATGAAATGTTGCTAAACGTGTAGAAACATTTTGAGGACTGGTAACTCATCTCACGCCAGTCCTCATCTTTGCAAAGTTGCGGGTTCGACCCCTATGAGATACGAGTGGAGAGGTGTCATCCCCGCTTACGGGTGTACTGATCGCACCCACAACCCTCACACTCGTCGCGGGATATTTATCAACGCGGAGTGGTTTTGTCAACCAATGGTCGAGAGTTGTTTCTTTGGTAAGTGATTTAATAAGCCTGAACGCAAGATTCATTGCCCCATTAATGTCTGCTTGAAGTTTAACACCACATTTCTGACAGATCACTAGGGATTGGAACGGTCGAGTGGTATTGGTAGCACCGCATTTAGAACAGGTCTTACTTGTCCAAGATTCCCGTATTGTGTGGAATTGCTTTAAAGGTAAACCCGCTAGCTCTAGTTTGTATTGGAGAAAGGTCGTAATCCGATGAAACGCCCATCTATGCAGTTCCCGTCTATGTTTCCGTGACTTGCCATCGCCTTTTCGTCTACTTTTGCGAATCCCTTTTAATTTACCTATGACAACATAAACTCGATATTTTTGTCGCAGGACTTCTACCCAATCACAGATGTGAGAAGTGAGTTCGTGGTCGTATTGAATCGCTAACTCTTTTCGTTTTTGGGAAAGTTTTTTCAATTTTCGTGTGATATTCTTCGTGTTCTTCCTAGCTTGGTGATAATACGCTTTCTGTCGTTGCAGTGACGCAATTTGATTATCTAATTGATTGATTTTTCTAATCTTCTCCTTTTGTGCAAAAAACCGAATATCCTTCGCTCGTAAGCCTGAATGGTTGTCAGAAGTCAAGAGCACGGCTGTCGCTGCTTTATTCATTCCTAAATCAGCACTTACGATCGTTAAAGGTTTCTTTTTCTTAGGTTGTTTAGGGATTGGTATATCCACTGTGATATGCGCATACCAGCGATTATTTTTATGTTTGACTAATTGAATTATCTTGACTTTCCCTTCCTTCAAGAGAGATAGATGATACAAAGCAGGATTGAGAGGCAACCATAAATGGATACGTTTTTCGGGGTAGTATAATTCTAACCAGAATGTTGTGAGTTTAGTACTTCGCTGATGTAAAAAAGCAGTCGTATTGATGTTAGTGTGCCGTGGGAGTTTGTTCTGGTGGGTTATTTCCGTCTGACATGGTTTGGCAGGTTTTTTCTCAAATTCCCACCACTGTAAGACCTGAGCTAGTTCCGATTCTTGGTTGAAATACTTGATTTTCTGCATAATTTTCCAATAAATCGCTTCATGGGCTAAGATACTTTCACAGTAACTATGCCACATAGCAATTGCCGTATCTCGACATTCTTTCAGTTCACGGACAGTTGTCTGCCGTTGATATTGATTTTTCAGGTCATACTTGACGTGTACTCTACCTTGCGTTTTTCCCTTTGACCCATCCTTTTGTGTCCGTTGTTGTGCTTTACTGGTTAAGGTCAATTCATCTAAGGTTTTCTTACTAATTCGTTTCCCTTTTTTCCCTTCTTGCCACAATAGATTCTGTTCTTGGTCAATGATCTGTAAATAATGTTTAATAATGGTAGTGTCCCTTCCTGTTAGTTTCTCGAGTTGCTGGCGCTTCTTAGGTGTGAGTTTATCACCCAGGATCGGTACTTTCGCTGTGAGAAACATCTTCCTATACCTACAAGGACAGAGTCAACTTTTCTCTCAAAACTAGAGTCACTTCTTTTCTATAGTCTTATATCTACTTTGCTATTTAAAGTTCCTAAATACAAGAGAGGTATTACATTTCTCCACGAACCACTACGTTTCACCATGTTTTGAATCAATAGTTGGAAACACTTCAGGTTGTATGATTCCATCACTATATTGATAGGCACGGTGAAAGAGCTCTTCTTGTGTTCCAGATTTCTCAAAAACTACTATGACATCAATATCGCTCCTTGGAGTATATTCTCCTTTAACGAGGGAACCAAATAGTCCTATCAGACTAATATCCTCTTTCTTTATGTTATTTAAGAATTTTTCAATGCTATTTACGTGAGGATATTTCGCTAATATGTTCTTCAACTGCGTTAAGGAGATCTGTCGCATAATTAATGCACCGTTCTGCAACATCTTCATCGTAATATTCAGCTGGATGACCGCTTACGAAACCATTTGGATCACGAGGCTGGATATAATGTCTATCTAATTCTCGTGCTTTTGAGACCAAGGACTCCAGTTTAGGAAAAGTGTCTTTTCCTCGAAGGACAAGTTGAGTAATTGAATGCCCCCACACATCTTGATTGTTAAAGAGAAGTAATGCTTTCATTGCTTTTTCTGCTGCTTGTTGGGCTTGGAAACATGTCCATTCATAGTGTTTACTCGTACAACTGTCTTTAGCAGCTTTGAGATCTTTTTTAGCTTGTGCAAGCCAGTCACTATGTCTTCGCATTATTTTTTTCCTCAGTCTTTACCTAAGACTTAGAAGATTGATACATTTAGAATTTTGCTGGATTAGTTATAATTCAACCTTTCTTTTTTCTCATACATCCTTTCCACAACAAAATTCACTTTTGGTCAAGAGTCTCTCTGTTCTTCGACAAAAAGGTGTAGCTATTTACAATGTTCATTGATACCCTTGTCAAACGAAGAGCCCGAAACATTTGAGTTCCGCTTACTTGACCTTGACTACCAACGAATTGGTCCAAAAAATGATCAACACCCCCTATTACGATTATTTGGGCGCACTACCAAAGGAAAGTACATTCTTGTACGGATTAACGATTTTAATCCCTATTTTTACACCAGTGCAACTCCTACTGCACTCGACCAACTTAGAAATCCCTTGTTTCAGGCATGGCTCACCCGCACAGAACAGCTATCCAAACGTATTTACCATGGGGGGAAACTCGTTGATGTGTTGAAAGTAGAAGGGAAACGCCCATGGGACATCCCTGAACTTCGAAAACTGTTTGAACAACATAACTATCGGACATTTGAGACTGATCTGTCGTATGAGAAGCGATTTCTTTTAGATACAGGTATACATGGAATGGGGATGGTGACCGTTCGGGGCACTGTCCAGCAAAGGCGCCCCGTGCTAATTGTTGATGCCTTAGTCTCGAATGTTCGTCCTCTGAAGGAAGATCAGGTCGATCCATGGACTCCACTGGTCATGAGTATCACTGTGGAAGCTAAACACCAGGTAAAGACCAATGATAATTTTTTCAACCGTATTTTGAGCATCGGAGTGGCATGGGGGCGAGTAATGGATGAAATAGAGACAACAGTCTTCATTCTCACCGATTCCTCCGATACAGCCGAACGTCAACTCCTACAGGACTTTCTGACATTTATTGATCAGATCCAACCTGATATTCTGGTAACTTTTCAGGGGAATATCCGTGATCTTCCAACCCTCATTAACCGCTTGACACAGCTACACTTCAGTACTGCCCGATTATCAGTGACAAGAAACGAGGAAGTGTACTATAGTACCCATTCAAAGACATATAGGATTAAAGGACGGGTTATTATAGACGTATTTACCAAGTGTCGTTTTGTCCATCCTCCATCGGGGAGAAAAGACCTGGAAAGCATCGCCTCGTTCTTATTGGGGATTCCAAAGGAAACTCCACCTCCAAACATCGAGGAATTATGGCAGAAGAGCCTCTCAAACCTCACTAGCAACCATGTGCTCCAACATTATCTTCAGCGGCGGAGTAGATTGATTTACCAGTTGTATTGGGAATTGGGTGTTTCAGAATGGATGGAAATTCGACGGGTTGCAGGTGTGCCCCCTGCGGCAGGTATCCGCACGACAGGTCGTTTGTGTGGCGAATTCGTGATTATGCGGGAATGTGTGGCTCACGCTGTATTAATTCCTTCATTACCCTTACCCGAAGAAGTGAAAAAGCGCAGAATCGAACGGCGTATGTATCCCCACATTGGAGGATTAGTCTCGGAGCCCGACGGGTTGCTTTACCAAGGAGTATTCATAACTGATTTCAAAGCCTTCTATCCTTCCTTGATGATTGCCTATAATATCGGGGGAGAAACCTATCGTGATCATGGAAAAGTGAAAACTCCTGAAGACATCTTTCAGTTTGAGAGTCCAGAAACTCTCTTTGTCCGTGAACCCCAAAGTTGTCTTTCTCGTATGCTTACAAAACTTCTTGCAGCACGATGGACAGTAAAGGCACAAATGAAGAATTTAACCAATCCAGAAGACCAATTAGCTCGAAAAATCCTGAAAAGACGTGAGCAAGCCTTTAAAATTGTCGTAAATGCCATGTATGGGGCACAAAATTATATTCGGGGGCGTTTCTATTCACTTTGCATTGGCAATGCAATTACGACTATCTCATGGCGAATCTTGGAGAAACTGAATCATTGGGTAATAAACGGCCCCGTACCCGCCAAGGTTGTCTATGGCGATACTGATAGCGCGTTTATCCAATTGCGTGATCCTACACCAATAGATGGAGTATTTCTGGGACCTATGGGATGGTATGAAAAACGAAAAGCGAAAGCTATTGCTATTGCGGAACAATTAGTCGAATATGTCAATACCCAGTTGCCTACTCCTATTCGGTTAGGCATAGATGACATTGCGTACCGGGTGGCGTTTTCTCCCGGGCGAAAAAAATCTTACGCCTATGTGAGTATTCTTGACCCCAGTTTCCCACTTGAAATCAAAGGTTTTGAAGCAGTGCGCTCAGATTGGTCACCACTCGCCCGTCAAGCCCAGATTGATTTTTTAAATGTGCTCTTACGAGAGTGGGAGAAACCTTTTGAGAAAGGACGCGACCTGATTCTTAAGCAATGCGTGAAAGTGTTACAAGAGCCTACAGAGCAACTAAAACCTAATGTGACAATCCTTACATCTATCACCCGACCCCCTCACACGTATATGGCGTTTACTCCAGCAATCGGCGCATTTTTCCATTATTGTAAGATAAACGGGTTGGATCCGAATAAAGTCTGGAAAAAATATGATAGATTCCACTATATTATTATCCCAGGGAAGAAATTGTTAGCTTTTCGGGCATGTCACCCCCAGTATGTGACGCAGATAGACCGGTGGTATTATGTTACAGAGATCTTGAGGGTGGTGTCTCGTTTTGGAATAGAACTAACTATGAGCGATGTAAAACAATATGAAGGACAGGGACTATCAAAATATATTCTGTAATTTCTTAAATCACTATTTCTTCGTATTTTTTAATTCTGTTCCTTAAATAGAAATAATTACTCCCTCATCCAGAAAAATTAAGTTAAAGAAAATTGTTGGCGGTTACTGTATTTCCATTGTTGCTAGAGATCAACCTTTTGACTTCTTTTTCGGACATATACCAGTCCAGAGAGAACAATTAGTAGGATCATGCTCATCACTAGCTCGGATCGGTTTGTAAATTCGGGGACAACTACAGTGCTTATCGCATATTTTAAATCTAAATTCGTCTCATCATGGTAGCTGATGTGGGCGTAGCCATTGGTATCCAGCGCTAGTGAAGAAAATTTGCCAACGTCACCAGTGCTATCCACGGTCTCGGTAGTCCAACCACTTACCGAGTCGTAAGCATATTTCAAATCATCGTTCGTGACATCCCAATAGCTAATATGACCATACCCATTGCCATCCAACTCTAACGAACTATAGTAACCAACATCACCGGCACTGTCCACGGTTTCGGTGAACCAGCCCGTACTATTTTGGAAGGCATAATTCAAATCATTACTCGTGATATCATAATAGCTAATATGGGGGTACCAACTGGAGTCCAGCTCCAGCGATGTCATCCAGCCAACGTTACCGGAACTGTCTACAGTCGTAGGGGCGTACCAACCACCAGGTCCCTGGCGAATATACTTCAAATCGCTATTCGTCTCATCCCAGTAGCTAATGTGAGCATAGCCAAAGGCATCCAGCGCCAGCGAACAATCATTGCCAACCGATCCTACGCTATCTACGGTCTCATTATGCCACCCAATTCCATCCCGATAAGCATACTCCAAATCTCCATTATCATTATCTTTGTAGGCAATGTGAGGATAGTTACTGCCATCCAATGCCAGCGAGGGGAACCAACCAACCGAGCCTGCACTGTCTACGATCGTGGGGGTGTACCAGCCACTAGCACCCTCGTGAATATATTTCAAATCATAATTCGTGAAGTCAAAGTAGGCGATGTGGACATAGTCATTGGTATCCACCGCTATTGAACTATAGTAACCAACAGTGCCCGTACTGTCCAAGGTCGAGGGGGTGTACCAACCACCCGCGTCTCGGTGAACATACTTTAGATCAGCATTCGTGAAATCCCGGTAACTAATGTGGGGATAATTATTGCTATCCAAGGCAATCGAAGTATCGTAGCCAACCATATCCGCACTGTCCCGAGTTGAAATAGACCATGTTATTACTGGACTTCCTGCTCCTTCGGATACACTAGTAACGTTTATAATCAGTAATATCCCCAGAATAATTAGCAAATATTGTTTAGACCTCTGAAAAATCCTATTTTGAACTTTATTCACCTAATTAATCCTCCGTTTAGATTTAACAATCATCTAAAGTTATAATATATCTAAGTTATGGTAGCTTAAGAACTAATAATAAAGGAATTCTCTCGATATCTCGCTCAGAACAACTAAAATGCACAATATTTCTTCCTGTTATAATATATATCAACTATATTATGTATAACCAAGTTTTCGATTTAAATAAATAAGAGTTGTAATTCTATAAGATACTTCCTTTTGAGGTCTTGTGATGTCAAAGGACACTGAAAATATGGAACTTACAAAAATTAGAGAATATATCAATGTGGATAATTTTTATATTTCCAACCATGCTAGAATTAGAATGTTTGAAAAAAACATTACCACACATGAAATTAAAGATATTATAAATAAAGGAGAAGTTATTGAATATTATCCTGATGATAAACCATGCCCATCTGTCTTGTTACTTGGATTTGTAAACAATAATCCATATCATATCGTTGTAGCTGAATGTAATGATCATGCAAGAATAATCACAATATACATCCCTAATAATAAGCGATGGATTGATCGTAGAAAAAGAAGGTGAAAGAAATACAACCTGATACATGTAGTTTTTGTCGAGGAAAACTTCAACAAAAAGAAACTGAGTTTGTTGCACGTGTAAATGATAAAGTAATTGTTATCAAAGATATTCCTGCACATGTATGTGAAAATTGCGATGAAGCTTATTTTGAACCTGATACGTCAAGAAAAATTGATGTAATAATGCAACAATTTCATGAAAATAAGTTATTAACACGTCCACTAGCTGCAGGGGAAGTAAGTTTAAATTCAGGTATAGCACAAGTCAATGAGCCTTAGCAGCATTAAATGGGGATGCAAGAATAGGATATTACATTACAGACAAACGAGGAAGGAGAAAAATAGTAAAATAACCATCATCTCTAAATCCCAACATGAATGATTATTTCTCAATACATGTTCATGAGATGTGGTTACACTGAACAAGTAGTTTATAGAGCTATAATAAAGAATTTATTTTAGCGTTTACCTCAGATTAACTAACATTCACATTTTTCATTCCTTTCTGGCATTTCACTTTTTATTTTTCAAAAAAAAGAGATCATACGGATAAAACGAGTAAAAGCATTATTCGAATTGCCATATAGGGAATCATAATTCGTAAATGCATGTGTGGTTGAATAAGGGTGTTTTTAATTCCGATAAAAGTCAAAACAAATGACCAAAGCAAACATGCTATTAGTAAAACCAACATCCACTCGTTCATTGGACTGACATTTTCTATTTCATTCAGCATTTTGTCAGCAAGTCCTTCGGGGATTTTTAGCTTATCATCTATCGGGACTATTACAGTGGAATTATCAGAAACGACGAGTAGCAAATAGACGAGGTCAAATAGTACTTCAGGAAGACGCGCATAACCAATTATCGTAAAACTCTGGCGCATAGGTGTAAAATGAGGATCAGTTTTACCGAACAATCTTAACAAACCAAATAGGAGTATTGATGTAACAAATAGTGAAACAAAGCTGAGAAGAAAGAAGAAGGCAGTTAGTATCCAGATTTCCTGTGCCCACACTTCAGACTTTGGTCCAGAAGAAGTCAGCCATTCTGGTTTAAGTTTTTGTAGTAGTAAATATGTTGCTCCTCCTTCGAGCAGTGCTAAGACTCCTGTAATTACAAGTGGGCCAGCTAGTTCAGGACTTCGCGCTATCTTTCTGAAACCGCGTCTAGGTCGAAAAATAACATCAAAAAGTGTTTCAAAAAAAGGATTTGGCGTTTCCCAGACCGGTTTGGTCTTTATGGCGTGAATAGTGAAACCATGTGGAAGAGATGTCACAAGATCGTTTTGTGAGGTAGCTTTTGTGGGGGAAGGAGTGTCTATTTGCTGTTTTCCTTTTAATTGCTCAGGAGTAAGTATGGGAGCGCCACAATTACCACAATATTTGCTTCCAAGTATTAATTGTGTGCCACACTGATGACAAAATTTCTGTTGCTGTCCCATATCGTAATCAACACTTTTAATACTATAAAATAACGAAAGTAAGTACGAAATTAAATCTATGCCATTTTGCACTTCTTTTCTACGCCATAACCTAGCAGCATGGGAAACACATTTCGAGACAATGAAACAGGCTGTAGGTTATTGACTCTCTTCTAACTTTTTCTTTAATAATTCAAGGAGTTTTTTTTCTTCTTCTGGTTTGAGACCCATCAGTCGTTCTTCTGGACTTAACAAGTACAAATTCTCCAAGAGGATTTGCTTTAAATCAGATTCAGTCAGTTGAATCATCTCCTGCAAATTTTTAATATGCATACTCCATTCCAATGGGATTTGGGGAAATACTAATAATTTAGGGTATCGTTCTAAGAATAATCTTTCTTCTCTAGTAAAAGCTCGTTCTAGTAACTCTTCCAGCTTTTTTGTTAACTTCTCAAATTTTTCTGGAGCCTGAAAAGCTGTATTAATCTTTGCGCGGAAATCAGCTAAAATTAATGGCAAAGGATCCAATTTGTAGTTTAATGGAATCTTACTTTCAATACCTTGTTCCAATGAGACGCAACGAATTCCCCGTTGTGATAATAACTTTTCAAAATGGTTTTTTGGATGTTGAACTGAAAAACAGACATTAATCACCTTTTCTAATGAAGCCTGATATTTGCTATGATAATTCTTGGGGAAAGGCAGTTGTTTAATGTAATAAGCGATTGTTACTGCTCTTTGCAATTCTAATTGAGCACAAGTTTCGGAATTCACTGTAATCTTTAATTCAACTACTATTAATCGATCACCGTGCCAAAAAACTCGATCTGGTATCTGTTTTGTTACAAAAAGCTCAGATGGCTGAAAAAATAGTTCAGCTAGAGTATCTCCTCCAAAAAATTCAAGAATCTTTCGTGGATCTTTCCCTGTAATTAATATATCGAATAGATTCTCTGGTTTCCATGAATTATTAGAATTTTTTGAGGGAATCTTTTCCACGTTCTTACCTCAGGGAAGGATTACTATAAAATCTTTCAGATCAATGTTATAAAAACCTTTGGCAACGGTTAGAGTAGATTTTCTTTGATAGTTTCGTTTTTTAGGCTTTCTATTGATTCGTAATGATTGAACCTCTCAAAAATTGTGGAGATTACAAACGAAGACTTAAAAGGATTCCTTTATGATAAAAAACTAATATATCCCGATTATTTTTCTAGATTTCAACTAATGAACTTCAAATCATCTATTTCGGTATCTTCTTCCTTCAAAACTTGCCCATACCAATATTTCACTATACTATTGACTGCTCCAGTATGATAACGGCTGCCTTCTACCCAACTTTTCTGCTTTTTCCCAGGTTTTTTTTCGTTGCCTTAGGTTTTTTTTCGTTGCCTTAGGTTTTTTTTCGTTGCCTTAGGTTTTTTTTCGTTGCCTTAGGTCTCCTTTAGGATTTGCTTTAAATCAGATTCAGGCCTGAAAACCAATTAAGCTATCTTATTTTTGAACTGTCTTATTATTATCTTTACCCTATGATTTTTTCCCGAGTTAATGTAGTTCGCCAAGATTATCCTATAAACTATACACGAGTCCTAATAGTTATAACGATTTACTAATATATAGTGAGGTACCGAAACTCCAATCTGAGCAAATCTTGGACATGGGCGATCCATGGCCCAATCTTTACCCCGATAATGTAAGCCCGTCTCGGAGGGCGGCCCCATACGCATCTAGCACATGGGGATGATAGATGTTT
>JAEOTF010000370.1 GCA_016840025.1 Candidatus Hodarchaeota archaeon | reverse complement strand
TCTGTTCCATATCCTTTGGGGATATTGATAAACGTTGAGAATGAAAGGAATATAACCCCTTACTTCTGATGATAGTTTAAATAATTTAATTTAACATCAATTATGATTTAGGATTAAGTGGGTTCATTCGGTGGATTTTAACGTTTCCAAGATCTATTTTTTTCATACCGAAGGAAATCTTGCATTTTAAAGATATATTCATCTAACTCTCGCCTTTTTGGGATCTGAATCGATAAAATAGTATCCTTTCGAAGTTCTCCTATCAATAGATAGCTATCTTTCCCTTCAATTACTGCAATTTCTTTATAATCATGACCCGCATCTATTAAGTTGGAATAAAATACATTTATCATAGAAGCTATTTCATGAGGTTTTTCTGTTACATTTTTAAAAGCTAAAGCTACTCCTTCGTTGTTACTTACCATCAGTATTTGTACTTCAGGGATCTGCTCCTGAATCATAGAGAACAAGCCAATTCCTCCAGCTGCCTGTTGAAGAAGGCTAGAGATTTTAGAAGAAGCCTGTCGAAGGGCATCAACGAAGGTATCTCGTCCTTGAAAGGTTATTATACGTTCTTCTATAGACGCAACAATGCCACCCCAACCCATCTTAAGAGCTATAAGTGTTTCATTTTGTGTTTGGCAAATAAATAGTGGATTTTGATCAAGTTCATTCATTCTTTCAAGGATTCGTTCTGCAATAGATAAAGCTGAAACTGCACCAACTCGCTTAGATAATCTAGATTCATCTTCTTTATCCCTCGAACGTGAAGCTTGTGCAAGGTTTGAACCATCTTGAGCAATTACAAAAACGTCCTTGAACCCCCTGATCAACATAAGTTCATCGAGTATTTGATTAAGAGCAGAACGTAGGATTGATTGGTTTATGATGACTTCTACAGTATGAGATTGTTCGGTAAAATCTTTCAATGTTTTAATGTCTTTTATAAATGTCTTCAAAGAATGAGATAGCTCATTGTAAGCTTGCAGAACCTCATTTATTTCATCCGAAGGAAATACGAGAAAGATAGCAGAAAAAGCCCCAAATTCACGAATACGTGGAGTCGATGCATCTGGGTCTTCAAGAGGCCATGAAAAAAAGAGAATCTTACTCTCAGGAAATGCTTCATCGGTAATAGGGCCTGCAAGTTCCATCTGGGGGCGCTCTTGTTTAAATCCGATTTTATACAAAAGCCTATGACTAAGTTTTATCAGTTGTACATCATCTATTAGGTTGGCAAATTCTGCGGAGCGGACAAGAATTTGAGGGCTTTTTTGAGCCTCAGAGACCATCAAGAGAGCAGTTAACAAGGTAAATGCGCCTATAAATTATCCTGTTGGTTTCCATCAAAAAGATATGGTTATTGAATGCATTTACATTTAACCAAATGTATTCTTTTAATACATTATTCCGGTACCGTATAAACTATCTTCACTAACAGGTCAATTTAAGGGGATTTAGGGTGGAGAGACTGTGTCAGAAGAGCTTAGTGTCTCGAAAAGCTGTTTTTTTTCAATTTGGAGGAAATCTTGCATTCGGAATATGTACTCATCTAGTTTTCTCCTTTTAGGAACTGTAAGGCAAAGGATTATGTCTTTTCGAAGCTCTCCCATCAATATAAAATTATCTGTCCCTTCGAGCACCCCTACTTCCTTTGAATCATGCCCCGATATCACGAGGGTAGAGAAAAAACCACCTAAGATCGAGGCCAGTTCTAGAGGGTCAGTACTAACATTTTGAGAGGCTAAAACTACCCCTTCGGCGTTAAAAACCATCATTATTTGGACTTCCGGAATCATCTCCTGAATCATAGAGAATAAGCCGATTCCTCCAGCTGCCTGTTGAAGGAGCGCTGAAATTTTCAGGGAAGCTTGTCGAAGGGCATCTATATATGCGTCTAACCCTCGAAAAGTAACTGCGCGCTTTTCTAGGGAAGCAACAATTCCCCCTTCCTTCATCTTAAGAGCGATAAGTGTCTCGTTTTGAGTCTGGCCAATGAAGATTGGAGATTGGTCCTTATACTCCAGAGTTTCAAAAACTCTTTCTGAAATAGACAAAGCGGAGATAGCCCCAACTCGTTCGGTGTGTATTGCCTCATTGTCCTTCTCTCTTGAACGCGAGGTTAACGCGAGACTTGATCCATCTTGAGCAATTACAAAGACATCTATAAAAGTTCTATCAAGCATTAACTCATCAAGAATTTGGTTAAGCGCCGCACGTAATATTGCCTTATTTACTATACCTTCAACAGCGTGAAATCGTTCGTTTAAATCCTTTATTGTTTCCATTTCTTCTGCAAAAGTTTTTAACGAATTAAATAGTTCATCATACGCTGCAAGAATCTTACTCATTTCTTGTGAAGGAAATACAAGAAAAATAGCTGAAACCGCTCCAAAATCACGAATACGTTTATCCTCCGAATCTGGATCCTTGAGGAGTAAGGGAAAAAATAAGATCTTACAATCAGGAAATTCCTCATCTGCAACTGGACCTGCTAGTTCCATCGGAAGACGTTCTTGGCCTAAACCTAAAGCTTTGAAAGAAAGACGATTGACGAGATTCACATCATTAATATTAATGTCAGACTTAGTAGAGCTTGCCACAATCGTAGGCCCTTTTCTATCCTTAAACACCATTAAAAAACAACTCTGTAGCAAGGTAGTATCGCCTCTCAATTTTTTTTTAAGAAAAGCCTCTAATTCTTCTTTCGCTTTTGCCTCCAAAAAGTATCAGATAAGTGTTTCATCAGATGTTTCATTTTGTGAAGCTGTTGTTTCTGAAGACTCTTGTGGAATTAAATCAAGTAATACATCCCCTTGACGGACTTGGTCGCCAACAGAAAAATGTAATGCTTCCACACGTCCAGCAAAAGGTGCAAGAATACGATTCTCCATTTTCATCGCTTCAACTATGAGCAATTCATCTTTTGGCTTTACTTCATCTCCAATAGAAACGAATATTTTGACGATTTTTCCAGGCATAGGACTAGTTAGATCAGTATCGGTGAGTTCATCTTCTTCTGATTTAGCAGAAATTGTTTTTTCTACTTTTCGGAGTTTATAAATCCGTCCTCCTACAAACACAAAGCGGTCTGTCCCTTCTTTAGCTAGAACACATTTATAGAGGGAAGGTGAATTCCCATATCGAAGTTGAAGTCGTCCTTGTCCTCGGCGTTGAGCCTCGACCTCATATTCTTCCTCATCCTCATCAATTTTTATGAAAAATTTATCGCCTTTCCGCTGGACACGAACTTTTCGAACACTCTGACCATCATCAAAGAGAGTTTCTGACATTGCACTGCCATCTCAAGTCTTTGGAAACTTGGACAGGATCCTTTTAACCCCTACTCGCCATTTACCAGCATATTTCCAAGGGGAAAAGGGATCAGAGTCCGAATAACCATTTGTACCATTGCTGTTTATTTCCATTCCGACTCCAGTTTCCATGGCTTCAAATACAGCTGCTGCAAGAAGAGCTTCAATTGGTGCTTTATCTTGGATGGGGGACCAATTTGAGAAGTAGTTTTTGATAAAATGTGTTGTCGTCCAACCTCGTTTAAAAGCTGGATGAGCTAATATTTCTCTTAGAAATTCTACATTTGTAGTTATTCCTAAGGCGGCATAGTTAGAAAGGGCGAATGCCATTTTCCCAATACTATCTTCACGAGATTCGGAATGGACGATCAACTTTGCTAACATCGGATCATAATAAGTAGAGATCTTATCTCCTGCTTGGAATCCCGCGTCATGACGAACTCCAGGCGATTCAGGAAATTGAACTTCAAGGACAGTACCAGCACAGGGCAGAAAATTGTTCTGGGGATCCTCGGCATATATTCTTACTTCTAACGCGTGTCCAGTTTGAGTGATTTTATCATGGACAGGAGTAAGTGGTTGCCCTGCAGCAATTTTAATTTGCCATTTAACAATGTCAATTCCTGTTGTAGCCTCGGTAATTGCATGTTCAACCTGTAAACGGGTATTCATTTCCAAAAAGTAAAAAACCCCCTCATTTGAAACAATAAATTCTACCGTACCCGCATTAGTATACCCTACTGCTTTAGCAGCATTAATTGCAGCCTCACCCATCTTTTCTCGAAGATCAGGTCTCCTTTCAATGAAAGGCGAAGGCGTTTCCTCAACTATTTTCTGGTAGCGACGTTGGATCGAACATTCTCGCTCAAAAAGGTGGATTACATTCCCGTGTTCATCAGCCAGAATCTGTATTTCGATATGGTGCGGATTATTGATATATTTCTCAAGGTAAATGTTCGGAACGCCAAATGCAGCGCGAGCTTCTCTTCTAGCTGCCTCATAGGCACTTTTGAACTCCTTCTCATTGTAAACGATTCTCATCCCTTTTCCTCCACCGCCCCCACTCGCCTTAATAATCGCAGGATAACCTATTTTATGTGCTTGTTTTTTTAAAAAATTGTAATTCTGACTCCCACCATTATAACCAGGTATAATTGGAACATTTGCTTCGATCATTCGCTTACGTGCAGCAACCTTATCTCCCATTAGGGCAATAACATCAGGAGAAGGTCCAATAAATGTGATATCCGCATCGATACAGCGTTGAGCGAAAGAAGCATTCTCTGAAAGAAAACCATAACCTGGATGGATAGCGTCCACCCCAGTAGCCCTCGCCGTTTTAATAATTTTGTCTATATTCAGATAAGACTCCGAAGGAGTTGGATCCCCTAGTGGATAAGATTCATCCGCGATTTCAACATGTCTACTTTCTACATCAACATCAGAATAGATAGCTACACCCGTTATTTCCATTTCTTTGCATGCTTCTAGGATTCGAACGGCAACCTCCCCTCTGTTAGCTACAAGAATCTTCTGGAACATATATATTTCCTCAATGATGTTTTAACGGTGGGTTCTACCGCTAGGGCATATTAACGGGTGAATGATTGCCAAATTCAGGTATACCTGGCTTCCTTTACCACTAAATCCTTTCCTTGAAAAATTATTAGTTTTAGAAGATAAAATATCCAAAAGGTTGAGTGAATCGGTAAATACCAAATAATTAGACATCTTACGTGAATTTAACCCAATAAAAAGGTGAATTCACATTTAAAATTAATAATATCCGCTAAGTCATTGTTTTATATCAATAAATGAGCTGTTTTGGAAAAACAGAGAAAATCGGAAGACAAAAACCCTAAAAAAATTGGATCTGTGATTGCTCATTCTGTTAAGAAAAGCATTACTTGCATGAAGGAGTTCTCTTTATGGATATACTCGAGTCACATGTCAATCCTGATGATTTAGAGTTTAAAAAGAATCAAGAATATTATTTAACCATCATAGAAGACTTGGATAAACAATTAGAGAGAGTTTATCAAGGTGGAGGGGAGAAATATGTCCAACTCCATAAATCACGGAATAAATTGCTTGCTCGCGAAAGAATCGAACTGCTATTAGACCCTGAGACACCATTTTTAGAACTCACACCGTTAGCAGCGATTAATATGTATGATAATCGCGCACCCTCAGCAGGAATTATCACAGGAATTGGTCTTGTGCATGGACGAGAAGCCATGATCATTGCTAATGACGCTACCGTCGCTGGTGGAAGTTATAGGCCATTAACCGTGAAAAAGCATCTACGTGCTCAAGAAATTGCTGAAGAAAACTATCTTCCCTGCATTTATTTGGTGGATAGCGGAGGAGCGTTTTTACCATTACAAGCCGAAGTTTTTCCCGATCGTGATCATTTTGGACGTATTTTTTACAACCAAGCACGAATGTCTGCAAAGAACATCCCCCAAATTGCAGCAGTTTGTGGTTCTTGTACAGCTGGAGGAGCATACGTTCCAGCACTCTGTGACGAATCAATAATTGTTAAAGGAACTGGAACGATTTTCCTTGGAGGGCCACCTCTTGTTAAAGCAGCTACAGGAGAAGAAGTTACAGCAGAAGAATTAGGTGGAGCAGATGTTCATACTCGAAAATCAGGTGTATCAGACCACTTTGCACGGAATGATGAAGAAGCGATCCACATCGCCAGAAATATTTGTGAAAATCTTAATCGCCCACCAAAGACGGGTTTAGAGGTAAAACCACCAGAAGAACCGCTCTATTCTGCTGAAGAGATTTATGGAATTATGCCAACAGATTTTCGAAAAGCATTTGATGTAAGAGAGATCCTTGCACGGATTATAGATGGGAGTCGATTCCATGAATTCAAATCAAGGTATGGAAGTACGCTTGTTTGTGGCTTTGCAAGGATTTTAGGCTATCCTGTTGGTATTCTCGCCAATAATGGCGTCCTCTTCTCTGAAAGTGCTTTGAAAGGTACTCACTTCATTGAACTCTGCTGTCAACGTAAGATCCCACTCGTTTTTTTCCAGAATATTACTGGATTTATTGTGGGAAAACAAGCGGAGGAAGGTGGGATTGCAAAAGACGGAGCTAAAATGGTTATGGCTGTGGCAAACGCAAATGTGCCCTGTTTCACTGTAATTATTGGAGGAAGCTTTGGAGCTGGTAATTATGGCATGTGTGGAAGAGCTTATCAGCCCCGTTTGCTTTGGATGTGGCCTAATGCGCGTATTTCTGTCATGGGCGGTCAACAAGCAGCTGGGGTATTGGTAACTGTAAAAAAGGATCAATTTGCAAGAAAAGGAATGGAATTTCCTCCTGAAGAAGAAAAAGAACTCAGAGAGAAAACAATAGCACATTACGATAAAGAGGGTCATCCCTACTATTCAACCGCGCGACTATGGGATGACGGAGTTATTGATCCTGTTGATACGCGAATAGTTTTGGGGTTAGGGATTTCTGCAAGCCTAAATGCACCGATCCCAGATTATAAATTTGGTGTATTTCGAATGTAAGTAAGTAAATTCACATCGATGTGATTATCATGAATTTTTTTGAGACTGAAACATCTAACAACGTCACTTATATCAGATTTAATCGCCCAGAAATTCATAATGCATTCAATCCAGAGATGATCCAACAGCTCACTAAGATATTCGAAGAGTTGAAGGATCAGTCAGGTGTTCGTGCAATAATTTTAACAGGTAATGGTCGCTCATTCTCCGCAGGAGCGGATATAAACTGGATGAGATCAACTAAAGATTTTACCTATGAGCAGAATTTAGAGGATGCCAAAGAACTGGAAAAGATGTTTAACACGATCAGCATTTGTCCAAAACCAGTTATAGGAAGAGTCAACGGACATGCTTTTGGTGGGGGTGTAGGCTTAATTTCTGCATGTGATATCGCCATTGCTGTAGAAAAGGCTAAGTTTGGAATTACCGAGGTAAATCTTGGAATCATTCCGGCTGTTATCTCCACTTACATTCTCCCTAAGCTTGGACTCGGTAATGCTGCTAGATATTTCATTACTGGTGAGCGTTTCAGTGCTCAGACTGCGAAAGAGATCGGTCTCATTAATCAGGTAGTTTCAGATATAGAGGGGTTAGATGATGCTATTATTGACGTAATTAACAATATCTTTGCTAGTAGCCCAAAAGCCATTGCAGCAGCAAAGGAACTTCTTCAAAAGTACCGAACACTTGAGGTCTCAGCATATAGAAACCATTGTATCAAAAAAATTGCTAAAATTCGTACATCAGAGGAAGGACGAGAGGGGTTAACTGCGTTTCTCGAGAAAAGAGCGCCATCATGGAAAATTAAACCTGAAAGATAAAAAAAGCAAAAATCCTCAAGGTCGACGTAAACACGGTCAATCCTTTTTAGGAAAAGGAAAGGGAACACTAGGCACCCGGATCGGCCAAGGCCAATCACTGCGCTCTATAATCGTTACTGTTCCCGATACAACGCGAAGTACAGCATTTTTAGATGTTTTTATCAAAAGAGCACCAGAAGTATCTATATCGACTACTTTACCCTCCATTGGCTCATTTGGAGGATCATCGATTCTTACTTCACAACCAACAATATTACTCATTCCTTTCCATTTACGTATAATATGGCGGAATCCCTTTTGTTTCAAAAGTTGATAATATACTTCAAACTCCCGAAGAATGCTCCGTAGCATATCATCACGGGAGATTCTTGTTCCAGGACGAAGATTAGAAGCTATCGATGTGGCAATATTACTGACATCAGGAGGAAAATGATGAGGATCAACTGTCAAATTCAAGCCGATACCAATCACAAGATACTCTATTTTTCGGCCACTAGTAGCAACCTCCAGCAAAATTCCACCAACTTTTTTATCTCCTAACAGAATATCATTCGGCCACTTAATCCGAGCTTGAAGTCCTCTAAAATTCTCTATGGCTGTTGTTACCGCAACAGATGCGACAAAGGTGATTTGATGTGCATATACTGGTTCAATATCAGGACGTAAAATCATTGTAAACCATAGACCGCCAACAGGAGAAGACCATGTTCGACCAGCTCGTCCTCGTCCTTCAATTTGTGTATCGGCTACGATGACTGTCCCTCCCTCTGCGCCTTGTTCTGCGAGATCCATTGCAACGTCATTAGTGGATTTAACCTCAGAATAATGAATAATCTCCTTAAATAGCTCTGATTTCATACCAAGATCGACAACATGCGGTTTTTTCATTGTTTCGTCAAACCCAAGTTAGATAAGTCCCTTTTAAGAGGATAGTAAAGAGAAAATAATATGAGTTCTTGTTATGTTTCACAAATAAAAAAGCTTCCCTAAAGATTAGAAATGAAGGAAATTGAAAGTTATTGATCTATTACCCATGAAGGAAAATTCCTCAAGACATCCTTGAAAACAAGGGTCAATTCTTCAATGCTTTTTTGGCTGACCCATTCACCTACTTGATGGTTCTTACCACCTACAGGACCTAAAATCACAGATAAAGGAGCCCTGTGGGAAGAGGATGAAACTGAAAAAGCTCTGCGTGGTGTGGAATCGAGATCTACAGGGCCATAAATTCTACTGACAATACCAGGGGCCTGATTTGTTAAATCAGTTCGAGCTGCAAAGCTGTATGATATGAGGAAACCACCGATAACCGATGCTTCAGTCGTGGATTCAAAAGTAAATGTTGCGGTTACTTCTTCATACCAAAATAGAGCTCCTATAGAATAAAAGAGGATTAAAATTTATTGGATTATCAATATTTTGGTTTTTTCCAGTGTATTTCATCTTTGTAAGCTTATTTCGCGTTTTAGGAGTTAATAAGGGATAATGGCTACGGCATATCGAAAAAAATGTCATTATTGTCACAGTATCGCCGTTTTATATTCAACCCCACAAATAACGGCGTAGATAGAGAGGAAAAATACGCTATTCGGTTGTTGGAATGGCTCATTCAGCGGAACATCCCGATTGTAACTTCCCTTGAAGAGTATCAGGTGGGCATGGTTGTCCAGCAGGGGCATGTAGTAGGACTCAAAATCTGCAGGTTACCTCACTTTACACTTCTACCCTTTTCAATTAGCGATCTAAGACACTTACAGGTACTAGACTTACATCAGAATGGTTTATCCGTCCTACCCGAGATATTTCACTTTCTTCCTGCCCTGAAACAGCTTTATTTATACGATAATCCGCTGAAACGCGTCTCGAGGTCATTAATGAGACTTCCTATCCGACCCAAGATAGATATCTAGTCTTAGGTGGGGGATCCTTCGGTTTTGAAAGACCGAGCCCTCTATTCCAGGCAGTTTAAATGCTTAACCTCATTACCTCCATCATGTGTTGGGTCTATTCAGTTAATCATTGATTTCTTACTTTTCTGAGCAACAAGACTATGTTCTCTTTATCGAAATTTATTGACGATACTTAAAATAAACTAATTTAATTTAACTATATGTAATAAATTCATGCATAATCTTTATATGTTCAATGCAAAATATCCTCAATATTGATTCTCAAAGGTAAGGAGTAACGAAAATGAGAAACTTGCTAATCTGCATGCTTTGTATTATTTGCTTTGCAAGTTCGAATATGATTTTTGTCGGAAACAGTTCTACAAACGATTTAATGCGATAAAAACCCGCATTCCAAGAGTCCCCTGTACAAGAAGCACCTACATGGAGTACCTCTGAGGATGGTCCGGGTGATCCTGAGGGTGATAAAATAAGGGCAACAAATATAATAAAAGAGTTTGTAGAACTCCCCACTGGGGGAATGATACGGAAAGAGTATGTAGAAATGGAGAATGCCACGCAGGGAGATACAGAAGGGATGGCTCCTTTGTCAAACACCATTTGGGAAGTGGATATCAAGAATGATCGCCCTAATGAGAATGTTGATGAACTGCTTATCTACTTGGATGGAGAGCCTTATGACACTTATACGACTACGATACCTTCAGGTCAATACATCACCTATTATCTTACTGTCTCCCGCTATGCGTATCATACTTTAGAAACCTGTGCGTGGGATGAGGATGTACTCGATTATACTTGCACCTATACTAGAGAATACATCAGTGGTTGGAAGTATAACATGGTCTCTATCCAAGATGACAATGGCATCCAAGGGACGAAAAGAATCCATATGCTCTTTGCGACACCGACGGACTGGCCTTTTGGCGGCTACGATGGGGATGATCTCGAAACATGGTATAACCAAGCGCTTGCCAGGATGGATGATCTTGCTTTAATGTATTCGAGTTTTTCTTATAATGCCTTTACCTATGAACTGATGGGCGTGTATCCCGCTGCATCAAATAAACGTAACTGGATAGAACTGCAAAACTATGATTCAACCCAAGCAGGCGATAAAACAAAACACGCGGATGTCATAAAAGAAGCTATCGGACTTGTTGACACGACTTGGGATTTCCATCATGCCGATGAAGTGGTAGTAGTAGTACCAACCCAAGGAAAGGCTAGTACTGGGTGGTACGATGTCGAGAAAAGGACAGATGATGCTGTGTCTCCTGGCTATAAGCTTAAAGGAGGCGTGTTTCTAAAAACTACACACACTTCTTACAACAACAGGTTCATCCTTCCCCATGAATTCGGACATGTGCTCTGTCTCGGCCATACTGACGCAATTAACAAATATAAAAAGGCAAATGACTGGTACTCTCTGATGGGCGCAAATAAAGCCCATATGATTGCCTATCAAAAATGGGCTTTAGGCTGGGTGACCCTAAATGTGCGTTCATCGTGGAATGGTTATTTAACAGCCTTAGTGGACTTGGAGCATGGTGGATCGATCTACGCATGGCCAATAGCGCAGAATCACTATTATATCATTGAATATCGAAGATATCAGCTACCGTATGAGGGACTGAAGAGTGAGGATCATGATATTGTCGTCATTTGGGAGACACTGGATTCATTCGAGGTTCAATTCGTTGATTACACTCAGAACCAAGACTATTATGATATCCCTTTAATAGGGGATATGGTGAAAGTACGAAAGGAATGGATAGATAGCGCTTATGGTACGTGGTACGGTTCTAACGGGTTTGTTTGTTATATATCTTGGACCGAAGGACAGAGACCGTATATTTATTACACAACCTTATAACATCTTGTTCTACAAAGAAGTCATAGTGAGGTATGAACAGATAATGAGCATGAACCAATCACATCTTCTATTAATGGCAGTTGGTCTTCTAGTAGGGGGTGTGCTCTTCCTCCGCCCTTTTACCCCCCATATTGCTGTCCAAGCTGACTCACCGCTCAATCTCGCTACACCAACAACCCCCTTCTCCCCCGGGTTGTCCGCCCGAATTACGATCCTTTCGGACGCGGACTTCTCAACCCACGACTGGACCGGTACAGGGACGGTTGCCGACCCCTATTTACTTGCTAATCGCGTTTTTAGCCTTAATAACGGCGAAGCTGGTCTTTTCATTAGAGATACCCGGGCGTTTTTCCGCGTTCAGAACTGTACCTTTCAGAATGGAGAAATAGGCATCTATTTGAATAATGTAATGAATGGTTTTATCACAAAGAACACGATCGCGAACAATAAGATGTATGGAGTCCAAATTGCTGATCTCTGCGAGAACATTACCCTGCACGCTAATCTTGTTAGGGGAAACACTTATAGAGGGATCGTTGTAGGTGGTACGAGCGATTTACCTCCGTGGTACAATACGTTGATTGCAAACCTCGTTGAATACAGTGAAATAGGCATTTTTCTCAGTGACAGCGAGTTTAATTCTGTTATTAACAATACCTGTCGGAAGAACAGTCATAATGGCATTTGGGTCAATTCCGCAGCGGGGCTCTTGGAAAATAACACCTGTATCGTCAATGGACATAGCGGGATTTTGTTGGATTCCGCTGCAACGACAACAAGGAACAATATATGCGTACGGAATAAGTACGGGATCAGTATTTCACCTTTGAGTGCAGATAGTCCGAATTTGCTTACCCGGAATTATTTAGCGAATAATACCGCCTATCAGGCCTTGGATAATGGTACACAACGGGCGAATACTTGGACGAAGAATTTCTATGGAGATTATATCGGAACAGACACTGATGGGGATGGCTACGGAGATACGGCCTATCTGATACCCGGAAACGCAGGGGCAAAAGACAAAAAACCGTTAATAACCCATCCAGCACTTATAACGTCCAGTCTTTCTCAAACGGGCAGCACTAATAACGCCACATCTGGACTATTAGGGGCTATTGCCTTGTTGAGTCTAGGCATCGGCGGATGTATCTCGCGCTCGCGAAAAACAGCCAAATAACCCCCTCTCTTCCTTTTTTGAATTTACTATTCTTTCTTTTGATTGATCTGTGTACTTGTTCATATGATCTGTGTACTTGTTCATATGTCACTGGTGCCAAGAGATTGGTCACTCAAGTCATTTAGACCTGAAGAGATTGGTCACTGGAGATGTCTTTACTGCTGACCAAGAAGGACTTGACAACGTCATCACCTACACCCATGAAATACACCGTAAAACAGGCAAAATTCCTAATCCTCAAAAATCAGACGATAAGACATTAAAACTAATCTATAACGCAATATATCGGGGCGCATGGGCTAAGTTCGGCATCAGAAAACGTAACTGGTCAGACCTGAAGAGATTGGTCACTGAAAAGTAAACAAGGTTAACATTTGGATAATCTAATAACGGCATCTCCAATTCCTTTTCAAATCTTCATCTAATTCCAGATCTTTTTTATTACAAAGTGTTCAAATCTCTTCAATTTTATTCACCAGATTGACTGGTTGGGATAATCTACAATTCCATATCAGTTTTCATATATTCTCCCATTCTATCCTCTATATTTTTTATTCTCTTTAATTCTCTTTAATTTATTCTCTTTAATTCTAATCTTACTTCTGATAAGGGGCTTTTGAGGAATAGGAAAGAGATAGGCTATCTTAAAAAAAATCAGCTGTACTCAAAACCATGAAGGAAAATCCCTTAGAATTTCTTTAAATACAGCAGTCAATTCTTCTAAGCTTTTTTGACTAACCCACTCTCCTGCTTGATGGCTCTTACCACCTACAGGGCCTAGAATGACAGTAGCAGTTATATATTGTCCAATGACATTTTCATCCGCTACAGATAGTCCATATTCTATATTATGGTTCCCATATCGTTGATCTAATAGTTTACCAAGCTTTTTTACAAAAGGATTGTCTTCGGGTGTGACGAAAGCCTCAAGATATGGAGTAGGTCTCTCCATAGGTTGTGGGGGACTTATACTTATCCCAGGTGGAAGAGATAGGTTGTTGATACATTCCTGTACTTCATTAACACAATCCTTCGCTGTTCGGGAAGGTAAAAAATGACGACTAAGGATAAATGAAGCTTTTTCAGGAATAGAGAGAAAATTAGCGCCACCCGAGAAACTAGCACAAAAGACATCACCTTTCCAATTCTTTTCTGTATCTAATTCCATCTGAGAGAGAAGACAGGATTTAACTTGAGGAAGCAAGTCACAAAGTGCTTCTACTGCATTATGACCTTTTTGGGGGACAGCTCCATGTGCAGATTTACCATAAAGATCTACTTGTACTGATACACGTCCTCTACGTCCTAAGATCATAGTATTAGGAAGATTTCCACTACGTTCCTTCGCAGAGTCACCAATTTCTGGAACTATGCAGAAATCTACATCTTTTAACCATCCGCTTTCAGCAAGCACAAAAGCTCCAGCAGAAAAAAGCTCTTCATCAGCTCCAAAAACAACCTTGAGTTTGAACCCATTGGGATTAAAACCTTGAATTGCGGATAAAATTGCTGCAAGCCCCCCTTTCATATCATTAACGCCCAAACCAATTAGTTTATCCCCATCCTCCAAAACGGTACATGGGTCACTTTCCCAATCTTTCGCTACTTCGACTGTATCCATGTGACCGTAAAATAGTATGCATGGATCAGTTGTATCGCCCTTCTCCCCACAAATATTCCAACGCTCAGGTGCATGAGATAAAGGATGACGTTCTGTTCTAAAGCCATTTTCTTCTAAGAAGTTCTCTAACCAGATTGCGATTTCTTGTTCGCTGCCACTAATTGAATTAATGCCTACAAGAGTCTCAAGTAAACTACGAGCACTCATTTATGCAAGCTCCAGATAGTTTTCTAAAGGGATCCTTATTTGTCTCTTTTCGCTAAACAATCAACAATGCCGGGTGCATCACGACAACGGTTACAAGATATACAATCAACCTTTTCTTTTCCGTTTCTGAACTTTTGTACGATGTCGGGTTCTCGGATAAAGGGGCGACACATCGAAATAAAGTCAGCAAACTCCTCGTGTAATCTTTTCATGGTCGAAAAGGAACGAATTCCTCCAACTAAAGAAAGGGGCATATCACCAATGCGTTGTTTGATTGTTCTTCCCGTAGCGGTAAAATAGGCTTCATCTTCTGACTTAAATTTTCGAGATGACTGCATACCACTTACTTCAATTGCGGAGAGACCTTCCTCTGCTAGCCATCCAACAACTTTGGAGCATTCTTCAACTGTAAAACCTTCCACTGGATCATCTGACCCATTGATTTTGGCGAACACAGGAAAATCGGGACCTACTGCGGATCTTATTGCATCATAAACAGATAATAGGAGCTGCGTACGATTTTCTAAGCTTCCACCCCAAGAATCAGTTCTTTGATTCGTCTTATTCGAAAGAAACTGACTCACTAGATAGCCATGAGCTGCATGGATTTGAATAGCATCATAACCTACTTGTTTTGCTCTCTTCGCTGCATCTCGAAATCCTTGAATAATATTTTCAATATCTTCCTCTGTCATGACTTGAACTTCTCTATCTTCTCGAAAAGAAGGGGCTTTAGTGCTAAAGGAATGAGCACCACCATGGTTTAATTGAGCAGCAATAACACTCCCCGACCCTGTGTTATGAACGAGCTGAATAAGGTGTTTAAGACCGCTTAAGTGATGATCTTGGGAAATCCCAGCCATCCCTTCATGAGCTTTGCCTTCATCTAGAACATAAAGATGCCCTTGAATTATAAGGCCCACTTCACCTTTCGCTAGGTTTGAATACATTTGAAAATACTCTTCTATTACAGTTCCATCCTCATTCGCAGCAAATTCAGCTGTCGCTGAACGGATAAATCGATTTTGTATTTCTAAACTTCCAATAAAACCTACATCAAATAATCCCAATTAAGTTATCTCCTAAAATCTCTAGAAATCCAAGGATATTGAAGATTTAATTAATATATGCTACATGCAAAGGGAGATATCTTGGACATCGATCCATATCATGTTTAAATTGATTTACAGGTTCGATTCTTTACAGAGTATCATGAATTAGATAAGGTGAACATCAATATGGAGTTACGTGCCACTGTTGTTGGAACCATCAAAAAGCCTGATGATGATTCGGTCTACTTAGAAATTAACTCGAAGTTTTGGCCCGCTGTGCTAAATCTAGAGAAGTTTTCGCACATTATCGTCCTTTGGTGGATTACTGGTCACGATAATGCGACATCTCGTTCAAATTTAAGAGATTTTCCTCCACAGTCTGACGCCGAACTATCCGGTGTCTTTGCTAGCAGATCTCCAGGTAGGCCAACACCAATTGGTCTATCTATTGTCGCAATCACAAATGTTAACGATGATAATCATCGAATCTGGATTGATCAGATTGATGCATTCGAAGGGACGCCAATCATTGATATCAAGCCATACATGCCTTCTTCAGACAAAGTTGATAATGCACAAGTTCCACAATGGTTTGAGAAAAACACCCCAAGATATGCTAAATAGTGCAGATTTGATAGGATACGCTGGTACCGTCATTCTAAGCAGAAAATTTAGAAAAAATAGTTTGACTCTTCAGTTTTCTAGAAAAAGCCTGTGATGAAAATAAAAAAATTAGGAGACAGTTTATAATACGTAATGTAGAATGTATGAAAGTTCTCCAGACAAAAATGCAATCCACCATGTAACAAACAATGGCAGAGAAAGTTGCTTGTGCCATTTATTGTCCATTTTCTGTTTCCATGTTAATATACCAATTATTAGCATACTAAGCTCCACTATTATAATTATTAAACCAAACATCCCGTGAAGGATGTAATATAGTCGCATTAGCCCTGTGGCACCTAATGAAGCACCTTCCACTTCCCCACCAAAGACTCTATACATCATATATCCTAAAGACATATTAACATCCCAAAGAATCGCCAGAGTTCCAGAAGTTTTATGAAATCCCAGTGTTTTACGACCACTTTGAAATGCATGTAAATAAAAAACGGCTACTGGCAACAGACCTACTGCAATTACTGTACTAATTAAAGGTGCGTCTGTCATTTTATAACATTCCTCTAGATTTGTCCATAAGGACTTTTACATTAGTTTTAGTCATGAATTAAACTCTACTGCAATTTAATTCTCTGTTTTGTATAGCGACGCACAAAAGTAGCCCATATTAAGCATTTTTTCCAGTTTGTACTGACAGAAGCTGACAGCACATTCCCTTATCAATCTTCAAAAACAGGCGTAGCTTAATAGATGAGGAGTGGTTAGACAGATGGAAATAAAAATCGTAACTTAAAGTTACAATTTCTTCAGTGTGATTTAATGATAACCGAACCAAGTAAAATAACGAAAGCCTTTCAAAGAATAGATGATTTTAACGAATTTAAAGAGAAAGTGAAGACCTTATTTGACCTTTCAGAAAGTGAAGTTAGCACTTACATGATATTACTTATGAATGACAGGCTCACTGCTGCTGAATTATCAAAAATAGCCGGAATCCAGCGGACACGTATATATGAAATCTTCAGACGTCTTAAAGAGAAGGAGTTAGTGACGTTAAGCAGTGAAAATCCACAGCGATTTAGTGTGGTTTCTCCTCGTATAGCAATCGACAATTGGCTTTTCAAACGTAGAAGGCTCCTTGAAGAAAAAAGTTCACAATTATTGGGCATTTTGCCTACTTTACAAAAAATCTGGAATGACCAACATGAAGAGCTTCTCGGTACCCGAGTTTCACTAATCTCTGAGGATAATATTCGAGAGATCATCCCCCAAGAAATGAAAATTGCACAGAAAAAACTTTGTCTCGCTCTTCGGGACCCTTCTCTGGAAAATCCTCAGTTAGGTGGCAGTTTTATTAGACTTTTTGATCCACGTGCTTTTCATAATGGCATACAGAACTTCTTGGAACGTGGAGTGCAACTACAAATTCTCATCGGCGATCCAGATATCTTTCTCAAAAGAGCACATCCCCATAAGTTAAAATCATTAGCAAGGGGGCTTATAGATGAAACTATTGAAGTTAGAGCCCTAAACAAACCGTTTCCCCAATCTTTTCTTCTTGTTGACGATGAACGAGTCTATCTATTTTTCCTTAGTAATTATCGGGAATCTCAGAATGAAGCCATCAGAGCAGAAAGTCAAAGTCTTAGGGAATTCTTTAGTCTCGTGTGGCAGAAATTCTGGAATGCTGCCACCCCATTAACCCTAGAAAAGGTACTCAATACTGAAAAAACCAAAAACATTTAATTGATGGCTTTTCACCCTACCACTAAATGATTAGGCTTACAAACTTAAATTTCTACAAATAATCATTTTGATGGAAAGTAACATGAGAGCTATTATACTAGCAGCAGGTAAAGGTCGTCGCCTTGAACCACTGACCCGTGTCATACCTAAACCAATGCTTCTTTTTGGAAACAAACCGTTTCTTAGTTATATAATCCACGGATTAGCAAGAATCCCTGCTATTTCAGAAATCGCTATAGTGATTGGGCATCTAGGAGAACAGATTCGCGGTTATTTCAAAAATCAATATTTAGATACACCTGTCAGATATTTTGAGCAGACAGAACTTTTGGGTACTGCTCATGCTGTCTTACAATGTGAAGTACAAGCCCCAAGATGGTTAAGCGAAGACCTCATTGTGATGGCAGGAGATTCACTTTTTCCACAGGACTTTCTCCAAGCAATGATACATGACCACCAAATTAGTGGAGCAGCAATCACTCTTGCTTTAGAAAAGGTTCCACTTAATGAAATCTCGAAGGGTAGCAGTTGCCAACTAAAACATGAATTTCGGGATGCAGAAGCAGATGATAAATATCCATGGACTGAAATATTAGACGTAATAGAGAAACCAGATCCTTCAGAAGCCCCAAGTGTATATAACAGTGCATGTATTTATGCTTTTAAAGAAAATATTCCCGTTTTTGAAAGAATTAGAAGTTTAAAAATGTCAAGTCGTCAAGAATTTGAAATGCCCCAAGTGATCTCTTCTTTTGCTAAAGAAGGCAATAAAGTTCGAGGATTACTATTACCAGAAAGAATAAGCCACGTTTCTAATCTTTATGATTATTTCAAGAGTAATCTTCGTTTCTTGGATCGAGTTAAAGATTCGACTCAGGTTGAGCAGAAGATGGGCTCATCACTCACACCACCAGTCCTGTTTGATAGAAACATTCAAATCGCTGCATCTACGCGTATTGGTCCCAATGTTATATTAGGTAAAGGAGTTAAGATAGAAGAAAACGTAAATCTCTCAAATGTTCTCGTGTTACCTGACTCAACAATTAAGATTAGTGCAGAACAAGGCATTTTCTATGTAAATCCATCAGGAGAAACAGAATTCATTGGTATCAAAGACTAATAACAATTTAACAATAAAATGCTCAGTTCCTTCTCGAATTTGCCTATTTGGAGAACACTCTGATTACCTAGGCTTACCAATAATAGCAGCTGCCATCAACCGATACATGTTTTTCGAGGGGGTTACAAATAAGTCAAAAAAAATCAAAATTCTTCTTAATGATATGGACAGTGAGGTAACTCTTTCTTTAGACCAACCAATCAATTATAAAAGCCAAAGAGATTATTTAAGAAGTAGTTTAGTAGTTTTTGAACGGGAAGTTGAAAAAATAAAATATGGATGCAATGTTAGAATCTGGAGCCAAATCCCCATTGGGAAAGGACTTTCATCATCTAGTGCTCTTTGTGTAGGCTGGACCAAATTTTTACACATGATCAACCAAAAACCCATAAACTCTTTGAAAATCGCATCTTTGGCACATAAAGCAGAAGTAGTAGAATTTAATGAGCCAGGAGGAATAATGGATCACTATACCATTGCATTAGAGAAGCTTATCTTCCTTGAATGCACTAAAAAACCAAAAGTAGAAATATTTAAGCCTTCTCCTACCTTAAAAAATGGTTTCGTGATCGGTGATTCGCTTCAGACACAGGATACTGTCAGCGATTTAACTCGATTAAAAAGCGTTTTTAGACAAGGCTTTCACTATTTATCAAATAATATCGAAGGCTTTAATCCAAGAACAACCCCTCTTGACCAAGTAAAGAAACAAATTAGGAGTTGTAATCTTTCTCGAGATATTAGAAGCAAGACAATAGCTATTCTTAATAATCGCGACCTAACACTTCAGGCACGAGACTTATTTCAACATACAAATCCAGACCCTGAAGAAATTGGGTTATTACTAACAAAACATCATGAATTATTGCGTGATAAGTTGAAATGTTCTACACCTCTTATTGAAAAAATGATTCAAGCTGCGACAAAAGCAGGAGCCTATGGGGCTAAGATCGTAGGGTCTGGCAGTGGAGGTTGCATGATTGCTCTTTTTCCCAATGACCATGAAAAAATAAAGAAACAAATCGAGAATACAGGAGCAAAAGCATTCTCAGTGGATTTATTAGGATATTAAACAGCATCGGTGTTTTATTGGCCATTTCCTTGTTGTAAGATCTTTCTCGAAAGAGAACTGAAAGCTTCATCGACATTTATTCCATTCAACGCGGAAGTTTCCAAAAATTCAACACTGAAGCCCAAATCCTTAGTGAGTTGTGAGATTTTTTCCGCATATTGTTGTCCCATTTCTCGTGCAACTCCATTTGGAATTTGATCGCGTAAGTCAGATTTATTACCGATCAGAAGAAATGGAACCAACTTTCCAAGAGAACTTTTCATTTCGTCAATCCATTTTTCAATACTTTCTAATGTTTCCTGTCGTGTAAGATCACAAACAATCAATGCACCATGTCCACCCTTATAAAAACCACCTCGTACTTGATCAAATCGAGGTTGTCCTGCTAAGTCCCAGATTTGATAAGTAACATGCAAATCGTCATTGATAACCCCACGACGTATTGCAAAATCAGCGCCAATCGTCATAACATAATTATCATCCATATTTTCTCCCATAAATTTACGTCGTAGGGAAGTCTTACCCACAGCACCATCACCCATTAATAGAATTTTAAAGAAACATTTAGCAGCCAATTTAACCACAATAACCTAATAAATATCCTCTTTCTATCAATATTTAACCAATAAGATAATTTGAGTAACCCAAGATGAAACAAATACCTAAATGAAACATAGACAGGAATTACTTCGAAATAGTTGATATAATTCATTCCTCGGGCAAAAAAAGGATCCTAGCTTTGTTGGAGTTTGTATAAACAATTGGATTTTAGCTCATTTCATAAAAATGGGTGGTTATACTCCCGTCATCATGAATAATAACATAACTCGGCGTAGTCATGAGCCAACAGCCCGTATTTACTACTGTTAAACCATCTACGGTTTTTTTCGCAGGTTCAGGAGGAGTTGTTGGGGTAGGGTCAACAAGATGGGTATGACCGAGGATCGCATGTGTAATAGAATCAATCTGGGAGGAAAAGGGAGCTGAATCAAAAGCTTGATGGATAGTTTTCCGTTCTAATGGTATCCAGTTAAAACTATGTTTTTTAAAGAATTTCCGCATGTTGACCAATGGTCGTTCTAGAGAATCCATTAGTTTTCGGAGGATTTCATATTCTCCTACAGGTATTTTACTAAGGAGGAGGCTGGCTTCCTTTACAAGGCTATCAAGAAATTCGTATTGATACCCATGACAGAGAATGCAAAGAAAGTCCTCTCCAGCAGTAGACTGCCCTAAAGTAAAAGTTGTATCATATTTAAGCTGTTTATAGGCTTCGGGATTATATCCTATTCGGATAATTCGTCGTAGAAATCGCTTTATACGCTTCCAAAAACCCGCAGGTTTCTCATCATATAATTTCAACTGCCAGTTACCATTTACATTGCGAAGCAGAGCCGTAAAGCATTGTTCTTCATAAAATTGAAAGCCTACAGGATCTATTATCTCAGTTTCTGTTCTTTGCCCCTCACGATCAAATTTTTCTAGATAAATATCATGATTGCCTACGAAGTAAATAACATGAAAATCAGGAAGGTTATTCAGACTTTCTAAACGACGGAAAATCGTATCTTTGTACTCCTGACTGATGTCGCCAAGGCGGTCGCGAAGCAAATCAAAAATATCGCCTAATAACAATAGGGTTGTTGTATTGGCAAATCTACCTTGTTGTGTGTCTTTACAGTTCTGTATTTCTTCTAAGAAACTTTCAAACTGCTGCCAGTCAGTGCCTACCGACCCAAGATGGAGATCAGAAACAATAAGGATCATAATAACTGCCTCCAAATATTCTATTAAATATCTAATGTAGAATGTCGATGATGTTTAATTTATATTAGAGCCATAACAAAGCCATCTAAAACATTAAGAGAAGCGATGGGGGAATTTAAAAGTTTATAATTCACCGATTCGTTGAGCCATTTTTTTATCACAGTAATTGTGAGTTCAGAAGGATTAATTGGCTATGGTCCATAATAATGTGTGGTCATATCTCCATTATCATGAATGATGATAAAAGTTGGCTTAGTCATAAGCCAACATCCAGAATTTGCTACTTTTAAACCGTCTACAGTATCTATTACAGGTTGAGGAGGCGTAGTAGGCTTGGGATCTACTATATGAGTATGACCATAAATGACGTCCGTGATGGCATCAATCTGGGGATAAAAAGGAGCATTGCTAAAAGCCATGTAAATTTTTTCTCGTCCTACAGAAATCCAATTGTGGTCATGCCTTTTTAGAAATTTACGGATCTTTACTAAGGGTCTTTCCATAAGATCCATTAAACCTCGGAGAATTTTATGCTCAGAGGGCGCTAGATTAGTTAAGAGGATACCGGCTTCTTCTTCAAGCTCTTCAAGGAATTCATATTGATGTCCGTGGCAAAGTATGCAGAAGTAGTTCGGATCCGCCGAAGAAGGTCCTAAGGAAACCATTTTATCAAACTTAAGCTCATTTTTACGCTTTATTCGGAAAAGCCGTAAGACAAATCGCTTTAAACGACCAAAGAAGCCTGCTTTCTTTTCATCATACAAATACAAATACCAATTGCCATTTACATTACGGAGCAGAGCAACATAGAATTGTTCCTCATAAAACGGAAAGCCAACAGGATCTATAAACTCTGTCTCTGTTCTTTGCCCCTCTCGGTCGTATTTTTGCAGATAAATATCGTGATTACCAAGAGCAAAAAAAACATGAAAATCAGGACGCTTATTCAGGCGTTCCAAGCGGCGAAAAATCGTATCATGATACTTCTGATCAATACGCCCAAGTCGGTCGCGTAATAAATCAAAAATATCGCCAAGCATGATTAATGCTGTTGCATCAGCAAATCTGCCCTGCTGGGTCTCTTTACAACTAAGTAATTCTATTAAGAACGTTTCAAATTGTAGTGAATCGGCCCCTTCAGAACCAAGATGAAGATCAGAAACAATAAGAATCATAATAAGCACACTCCTAACGTTATAGAAACTTAATAGCAAACAATACGATTTTAGAATCTTTTATGAACATTTCTTTTGGCAATTTATCAAGTATTCTTTTCCAAGTTTGGATAAAATTTAGCGGTATTCTAGAAAAACTCCTTCTTGATTAGCGATATTCGGGATGTAATCCTTTATATATCTCCAAGACCTTCCCATTCCATGCCTCTAGTTTATCTGGAGTGCTTGGGTAGTTTAAATACAATTTTTTTATCTTCTTCATGCATTTAACTGCTCTTTGCATCCTTAGCAGGGTTCTTATGATCTTCCGACCCCTGTAAGCCCTTCTAAGTTTTTCTGTGAACCTAATTTCAAAATCTCGTCCACTAGAAACCCTGTCAAGTTCATTATCTTTTAACAAACCAGCAGCCATGAAGATATTAAGATCCGAATCTCTTATCTGATTTAACAGCAAACGAAAAATGTCTTGTGGAGCATGTCTTGCACCGATAGTCCTATGATATGTCATATTATAATTCCATAGCCCTTCAGGCGTTATGCTATCCGCGCTTATTGCCTCTCCTATTGCTTTACCTGCCATTATGCCTGCTTCAAGGGTTGTTCCTAATCCTCCTGCATTGGCAGGATTAACTTGCCATCCGGCATCACCCACTAATACCAATCCATTGGTAACAAACGATTTATTAGGTCGACGCATTGGTATTAGCCCTGCACCGCCTGTAATTAGGGAAGAATCTTCAAAAAGAGGAGATTTCTTCATATATTGGTAGAATCGTTCCTTAGGAGATGGCGGCGGAATAGCTTGAGTTATTCCAACTCCTGCATTAACTGAAGGACTCGCATCATTACCTCGAGGGAAAAGCCAGATATATCCACCTGGCGCTATTTCTTTCGAAAAGTATATTCTAAGGTATTCGTTATCGGTAAACTTTTGTTTTAATTCACGAATTTCACGATAAGCATAGCCAATATCCACTTTACTTAAATATAGTTCAATACCAGATGCGAGTTTCGGTGTAAGCCTTTTTCTTAATACACCCGTGGCTCCTGTCGCATCTATAACTACTTTTGCTTCCAATTTCTTTACTTCTCTATCTTTCTTACTTTTTGTCATAACCCCGGTAATTTGGTTGTTATTTATGATTAGGTCTTGCACTTGAGTTTCATCAAAAAGATGTGCTCCCGCATCCAATGCATAACCTAGTAACCTTTGTCCAAAAAGATGTCGGTTAATAATAAAACCCTTATGACCGCTACCAAGTCGTATTTTATCTTGTTGATTTGGTGAGTATAAGTCTATACCCAATATAGTCTTTTGTAATTCAGCTCCTGTAGGGAAAGGAATGTCAAGCTCCTTCTGTGCCATTTTGAAATGAAATTCAGCTATAGCATCCCCACAAACTTTTCGGCCTATCCGTTTTTGAGGTTTCCTATCTAACAAAGCAACATTCAGCAGCTGTTTTTTAGCTAACATTATAGTTGTGACACAGCCTGCTGAACCAGCCCCACATACTATAGCATCGAATTTCATCTATCCAAACCTCTTTCAGTTGTCGGAATCGAAGCACTTTTAATTTCTTTTTTGAAAAGAAAATAGAACTAATCCATCCATGGTAAACAGAACATTTTTCCTATCGCTAAGGCTTATCTCTTAAGGTTTTGTCTAAAAGGAGATTAAAAGAGACTAATGACTTCAAGAATAGTTTTTAGATAAGTGAGAAGAATTAGTACATTATTTATACTAATTTCATTTTTCCGCTCTTTATTGAGAGATGGTGGAATCCGTTTGCCAGAACTTGAAGTTCAACCAAAACCAAAGATCAGATTTTTTTTAAAAAACATCGGTACTATTATCAAAATAAAACGGGCAAATAGAGCAAAGATTGAGAAATTCCTCCAAACAACTAAGCCACTAGATCAACCTATTATGCCAACATTTGAGGGAACGGGAGGACCGATGGAAGAAGGTATGATTTATGTCATGTTTAACTCGGAAGATGGATCTTCTTTAGCAATCGATAGCGTTTTCCGAGTTTTTTGGGTAAATGCTCCAGATCTTCAATTTGCATTTTTTGATTCTTTCTTTATCTCTGAAAAACTAAAAATGGGTCAATGGGAACGTTCTTATCCACATGGAATTTTCAAAAATCGCTCTAAGGAGCGGTTTCATCAAGAGGTATCATTAGAAGAATTTAGCATGATCTGTGACGGAATATGGAGTGAAGGATACGATTATGTCTTTGAAGACAAGCGGAATGATATTTCAGGAAAACTCCATTTTGAACCACTCTCCCCAAAGGGTGTGATTGTCTATTATGGGGGACGAGTCGGAGTTACGCCTTCTATGGCGCAAAAAGCTTATGATATATTTGCTATGAAGGTAACAGGGGAGTTAACTGTTCCAGGAGGAAATAAGATCCAACTTAAGGAAGGAAGAGCGATAATAGAGCATGGTTTAGGTGTATTCTCTAATTTCCACATAGAGGACTGGCGCTGGTTGGATTTACAGTTTCCAGAAGGATCACTGCATCTCTTTTATCTTTCAATAAATCTTGAAAAAGAAGGAGAAGGGATAGTAATAGCGGGTGAAGGCGCTGGTGTCATGAATGGCAAGTGGTTCCATTTTTCTCCTGGTAATTTTGAAATTGCGGAGATTACATATGCAAAAGACGATAATATCCCAACAAAAGTCCCTATTGAGTGGCGGATCAGGGCAGGCAAAAATTATGAAGAAACCCCAATATTGGACTTAAACGTTAAGAAAACGTTCCATCATTCATGGATGGGCGCAATGGGTCGAGAAAACGAATTTATTACAAATTATGTCCTAGAAGCGAAGGGCACTTGGAATAACAAAGAAATAGAAGGAAAAGGAACGATGGAAAATCAGATGCACCGTATAATTGAGTAATGGAGATCGTATTATGGCTGAAGTAACTTGGTGGCTACTATTAGTGACATTAGTATCAATTATAATGAATTCTATCATTGTCGTATTGATTTTAAGCAAAGCTGAACAAGCAAAAAATGTTGTTACATGGATCCTTTTAGCTGCAATTATTTCGATGTTTGGCTGGATCATTACAACTTATCTTCAATTAGATTTGATTACTGTGGATGAAGATCCCTTTATTTTTACAATAATCAGATTGGTAGGGAATATTTCAAACCTTATCGTCCAAATCCTTTTGGTGAATTTCTTTCGGTTATTGGTCAAACCAAGACCAAGCTGGACGCGAAATGCTTATCTCCTCTCTTTAGGCTCTTTATTATCTGGTTTTGCAGGGGTTGCTATTTATGCAGGCTCGAAAAATAATACTGATTTGATTGATGTTTGTTGGGGATACGCTGACACAATAAATTATATCTTCATTCCGTCTGTGGTAATTTTTGCTGGACTCGATTTAAGAGAGTTGTTAAACGAAACAATGAGCGAGAATCAACGCAAACAAGTTAAAAGCCTTCGGAATGGACTTTTCTTTGGGTTATTGGGCGCTCTTCCCTTTGTTATACTTCAACAAGTTAGCATCTTTGGAGTTGGTGGTGAACATTATTTTTTGACCGTAGCGCTCCTAGTCATAACGATTGCTTTATTTTTCTTCATTAGAGCTTATCTTGTCGACCCTCGTGTCGCTTTCATTGTTCCCCATAGAGCATACCTTTTAATTGTTGTAGATAAGAATGGGGTTCTGAAATACAGCAAGAATTTTCTAGATGAAAGTGCGAAAGACCATTCTACTATTCTAGTATCCGCAGGATTATCTGCAATAAATTCAATGATGTCAGAGTTTTATGAGACAGAAGTTCTTCCAACCTTTTTAGCATTTGAACAACGAAAAATAATGTTTCACTGGTCTGAAGGATATTTTATCGCAGTTTTTACAGATCGAGATTCTATGCTCATTCGTGAGGCAATGAAACAGACGACTAAAGAACTCAAAGATAAATATAAAGACGACCTAAGAAAAGTAATGGACGGGCTAAAAATGCTCGAATTGGACGAGGTTATAGCAAAGACATTCTTCTTTATATACCCATAACCTCTTCCGGCTGTTCTGCAGGTCTTACCCTTCTCTCCCCAAACTTGGATCTCTGTTCGATATCATGTTAAAATTTAAAGTATAGTGGATAATAATTCTTCGCATAGAAACACCAAGTTGGAAATAGGAGCTATGAATTTAAGCAGTGTCAAAGAGCTCGTTACAAGGTTGAGGATTAAGAACAGCCTTGTTAATACTTTCATTCCCCTTGTTCCTTTTATATCGGGGGCTAACATGAATTTTCAGTACGCTGCATTTATATTTCAAGTCTTTTTGCTTAATTGTTACGTTTTTTGGATAAATGATTATTATGACGCTCCTTTTGATAAGGAAGATCTGGAAAAAAGGAAAAGAAACATCTTTTGTAACAAGGATTCGTTTGAAGCAAAAATGGGAATAAGGCTGATTACTGCTAGTGCTTTTCTTCCTGTTCTAATCGGTCTTTTGATAGATCCTGTCTCAAATTTTCAAACTGCTTCCTTCATACTCCTCGTTATTTGCCTTAATTTCTACATCTTCTGGATAAATGATTATAATATCCCTTTTAATAAGGAAAAAATTGTCGTTTTAGCCTGCGCACTTTTTACTATTTTTATAGGGCTTTTCATCGGTCCTAGATTCACATTTTTCGCATTTGGTTTTTTAATAATGGCAACACTGTATGTCCATCCAATTTCTCGAGGAAAACAAAGGAGATTTTGGGACTTATTTTTCCATATTGCATGGCCTGTGATAACTTTTTACTATTCATATACATACTTCTACACTATCGATGAAACTTTTTGGCTCTTCTCATTATTCTTTGCTTGTAGTGCGATTTACTCTCAAATCGGCCAACAATTGAGAGATTTTGAGGTAGATGTGAAAACAAAGAATTTAACAACTACAATTTATATGGGCAAAAAAAATAGTGAGAGAATACACATTCTGACTGGTGTAATCTTTTTTCTAATGAGTTCAATGATTGCTATAGGTTTTAACGCTCCCATTACTCTTTCTGCTATAGGATTCTCCGCGATACTAATAATTCGTTCAAGAAGAAGGCCCCATGTTCTTTCTGCGGAAGCAGCAAAATGGGCAATTATTTACATCGTTGAAAAGCTAATAATAGTTTCATACCTGTTCTCTTAATTCTTAACGTTTTAACGAATCAAAAGAGGTTTCTAATAATCATTAGATATAATAAGTTAATTGGTCAGTGATTCATCCTAGCTCATCAATCATTTCCTCGAAATCTAACGGATACTGTTCCTTATAGGTTTCCTGTATGCTTTCGGTTAAGTCAAGCTCAGATCCTGGATTATCAGGTAACTGAATGATATCCTCTGAAGCTTTTATTGGAGAAACCTGTTCTATGACTTTCAATATTTGTTTATCAGTCGTGAGAACCCTTGGCCAAATCGCTTCTCCAAGGTTTACTTTCCAACCAACAATAGCAGGATCGGCTCTATCATGCTTATGTCTATTAGAGTCGAAATAATCTTTGTATTCGCTTTTATTTGCGCAGGTAGGCAAGAGAAGAACCTTGGATTCTCTAAGTAGTGGAAAGATTGTATTTTCTAATTTCAGTCGACCTTTGTGTACTCCGCCCACTAGCTCCGACAGCACTTCCCGCGGTAAGAGCAGTCCTTCTGCCCTTCCGTATTCATCGTATGGGATTCTATCAATATAATTAAGGCTTGAACGTTTCATATGGAAAAAATTAGTATCGACTAGCGCATATTTTTGGAGAAAGTCACTCATGTATGCTATATAATATCTCACCATGGCATTACGAATTAAGTGAGCCGCTTGGATTCGTATTTTTTGCGAATAGCCTTTAAAATTAGTATAAAGAATATTTAATGTATCATCAAGAATCCGGTTAGTTATTTTTTTGAAATCATCCTGAAAATTATCACGCTGTTTAATAGCTTCCTGCAAAGCTTGATCATTCTTCTCAGCGGCCTCTTGTAACTCTTGTTTCATTTTGTCAAAATGTTCAAAAAGTATGATGATGGCGTTGTGCGGTGACTCTTCTTTGGCTAGAAGATCCTGTAATGACTTTCGAATAGGCTCTGTTTGTTTGAAATGATAGTATGTATAGACTAGATTAACAATGGAGAGAGCGCCCGAATCGTACGCTTTCTTCTTGAATTGTCGTATTTCATCATCAGTTAAGACGAATAGCTTTTTTTTGCTCAACAAAGCCTTAAAAACATTGGAAAATCTCCGTCTCATGAAAATTCCACCTATTGAGCAAGAAAACACCGATTAATAACTTGGCTAATCGTAGAAAAAATCAGTAATAAACTCCAAAATCTATGAGAATATCTATCTAGAAAAACCAATTGGGCTAAATTAATGATTTTATAGGGCGATAGATGTGAGAACAATCAAAGGATATTGGGAAGATGCCTATATCAAAGAATTCACTGCAAAAATTCTAACAATAGATTCAAATAGAATTATTTTAGACAAAACCTACTTTTATCCTAGCGGAGGAAATCAACCTGGGGATACAGGATTAATCAAATCTCTTGATGGCATAAAAACCACCTCAGTAAAAGATACCCGCTATGAAAATGGTGATATCGTTCATATATTACAGGACACGCCAACATTTCAAGAAAATGAACAAATCAAGGGAATTATTAACTGGGAATATCGCTATGCATTAATGAGGGCTCACTCGTCCCAGCATGTGCTCTCTTCTATACTTTATCACCAATATGGCCTTCAAACCGAGAAAGCATTG
>JAEOTF010000552.1 GCA_016840025.1 Candidatus Hodarchaeota archaeon | reverse complement strand
TAGTTTCATACTCTGAGAATCGAATTGAGGGTATGATTTGTCTTCATGCGCTCTACTCTATTTTACCTAAAGTATTTGCTTTAGCTCACGGGGCTGACTTCCCGTGGTTAAAAGATCCGAATGTCAGCACGCACGCATGCCCTGATGCGTGGAATCCCGTTATCTATGAAGTAACGAGATCAGAAAAATAAATGCATTCCTAGATGAGATCTTTTTATGAATTCTCTTAATTAAATCATGCATCCTTCCCGTATGAGAATTATTATTTCTTATGTTCAGGTTTTGATCTGATGTAAATGAGTAAGCCCATTATGATCATGATCAAATCAAGACCTGTTGTTTTGTTATTAGTCTTAATAGTAATTGGTCCAGCAATGATAGACAAATTACTTTCCCCAACAGCATTTGTACTGCTGATCGCGTAATAGTAATCAGTATTGGGAACTGATGTAGTATCAAGGTAACTATTTTCCTTTTCTAGAACACTCATGAGAGGTACTACACTCACATTTGTGTTTCCACGGTATATAGTATAAATTTTTATTGGATTATTTACATCAGAATTCGGAGGTTCCCAGTTTACTAATATAGAACCGTTAATTACCTCGGTTTTGATATTAATTGGTTCGGAAGGAATAGAAAAATTCAGTGCTTCTTCCATTAAAAGAGTAAGAATATTACGAATAGCCCCTTCACTCCCTGAACCTTGGTTTCCAAAAACGATTACTCCTACAGGAAAATCGGTTTTATGTTGAGGATATGTAAAGAGCATTTGAGTTCGTGTACCAACTGTTCCGCCGTTATGACCACTCCATCGAAGATTGATTGAGTCCTTAGCCCATCCAAAACCATATCCAGTACCAAGATTGCTTTGTGTACAATCATGCATGAGATTCAGAGTACTATTTTCAAGAATAGTATTATTCTTATACCTTCCACCGTTCATATTCGTAATCAAAAATTTTGATAGGTCTAAAACTGATGTCCTGAGTGCACCAGCTCCATAGGCATAGCAATCGTATTTAGGTAGAGGAGAAGGTAAATTCAAGGTAGAATTCCAGAAATAAGGAGTGACAATATCTTGCTGAGAAAATTGGGAACGATTGAATCCTGTACTTCTCATTTCAAGAGGGGAAAAAATATTTTCTTTTAGGTACTCCTCAAAGGATTGATTTGTTATATTTTGAACAATAAGGCTAAGTACATCATAGGCTGGATTTGAATATATAGCAAGGCTTGAGGGAGGGATAGCCATCCATACTTCAGATGAATAAAGAGAACCTGAAGGTAAAAGGTATTCTTTTAACCAATTTGGATATGGAGGAAATTTAAGCGAATCATTGATAAAACCTAATTGTTTCCAAAGATCTTGAAAAGTTACATCCCAATATTTTTCTTGACTCTCCCCTAAGCTGGATGTATGTGACATAAGCATTCTAAATGTGATACTAGTGTTAGGATAATGGGGATTCCTTAGAGTAAATGGAAGAAAATTATTAACATCGTCATCTAGTTCCAGTAAGCCTTTCTCATAGAGTTGAAGAATAGCGGTTGCGGTAAATGACTTTGTTATTGATGCAATCATGTGTATTGTCTCAAGAGACGACTGTTCTCCATATGCCTTTGCCCACACAACTTCATTCTTGTGAATAATCGCTGTTGATAGAGATAGGATTGAACCAAGTTCCATTTCAGAATTAATTGTATTATCCAAATTTTCTTTGACTGAAAACATCAATATTTGATTCGATTTCGAAACCTCAGGATGTAAATTTTGATTATTCTCTGCTATTAGTAAAGGATTAAAGAATATGGAAAGGATTACAAAAGTAAAAAACGAAGTCTTGAGAGATTCAACCTTAGAATTTTGATTTATATTCCCAAAGCTTAGAGTAACCAATTATACTCCTCCAAACATGCTCAGAAGTGTAAGTAAATTTCGTGATAACTTTGGAGTATATATATTTCGTGTTCTTATTAAGATGGAAATGATTCCTGAAGTAATTCGACAACTATTCCTTCCTCCTTCTTAGTAAATAATTTTCCTGTTTTTGCATTATCTTCAATAGACTTCCAGATTTTTTCTTCAGATTCCATTGATGATATTAATTTTTTAATTTTCTTAATCGCAGAATAGGATTCTCCTTTAAACACGTATGCAAATGTTAGGAATAGGTGAGGATGCAGTATTAACCGAAATTCACCCAAATTAAGTCTCTCAATCGAGCTAGAAAAAATCTCATTACCAAATGCTTCAATTGCAGATAAAAATCCTCCCACTAATTGACTTTTGATCCGCTTAGTTGGATTGAAATGATGAGTAAATAGTGTCATTCCACCCTCGGAAATAATCAATAACATTTCAGGTTTTTCTGGAATAGCTGTTGATACAGCTGCAATATTTTGAGTGGTCATCCGATCTAATAAGCTCTCAACCTTCTCTATTTCCAACTCACTCCGTGTTTCAAGATTTCCCGTTTCTATATCAAAAGTAGTGATCTGATCAACTATTGTATCATATTCTCTTGATATGGCTATAGCTAGTTTCTGTAACCCTTTTTCTTCAGCAATCGTCTGTGCTTGATCTATTAGTCGTTTAGCCAGTGAGATATCCCCGAGAAGTAACGCAATCTCTGATTTAAGGAGATAACCCTCTGAAAGAAGTGAGTGAGAATTCTGTTCTTCTGCTATGATAAGAAACCTATCTGAAAGTTCTTCTAATTCTCGGAGAACTGTTGTATCTGCAGAAATTTTGTATTCAAAAAGCAAAATATCACAAAGATTAATGATAGCATCTGCTGTTACCTCTAGTGCCTGAACTTGTTCATTAGCAACATTTTCCAAGAATTCTTGAGCTCTAGCTTTATCTTTCAAACGATTACTCTTTTTCAAGACCAACGCTTCAGAGACACGATGCATTTGATCCATCAGGGTTAATTGGTATTTCATAGAGATTTTTTCTAATCGTTTAATATGGGAGAGTGTATTGGGGGAGTGAGTGTCTAAAGTGAGCTTTACCACATGATAAAGACTCCAAGAACAAGCTAAATAATCATTAATATCATCACTGACCGTGATACTTTGTGTATAAAACCCACAGGCTGTATCAAAGTCACTTTTAGCTTGATTGACAAATCCAATATTAGATAATACCCAAACGAGTATCCATGGGAATTGTTTCTCACGAGATAAAGTTAAGCTTTGGTTGAGAGATTCCAGTGCTAAATCTAGCTCCCCTCGAGTATGATGATTCCAGCCAATGTTATTTAAGGTTAATGCTAAATTTTCCATATTTCCTAGTCGTTCTGAGCTAAACATACTTCGTTGTAAGAATTTTAGTCCACGATCCAGTTCTCCCAGCCATGTATATAAATTTCCCAAGAAATTAAGAGCCACTGCCAGCCCTTGCTTATCCTCTATTTTCTCAAAAAGGGTTAAACTTTCTAAAATAAGCTCTAAGCCACGTTTTGTTTTACTTAGATAATTATAGTTTAATATTCCAATTCTAAGAGTTAAACAGCCAACTTCTCTCTGGAAATTTAGCTTCTGATAAATCTCTCTGCTTCGCTCTAAGTAATGGATTTCTTCATGTATTTTCCCCATAACTCCATGAAGAGAACCTAGAATTTTTAATACTCTAGCTTTTCCCTCCATATCTCCTATTAGATTAAATAAGTCCAAACTTTCACTGAGAGCTTCAAAAGCGGTTTCTACCTTATTCTGCGTCATAAAGATTATGCCTTTACTAGATAACAGCCATGCAAGGCGCATATTTTGGACTGATTTGTCTTGATTGGAGAACTCCTTAACCTGTTTTTCATAAGAACTAATGATGTTTTTGTATCCTGGTAAATGTTCTGGAAGAATTTCCATATATACTGTTGGGTGACGTAAAGCTTCAGAACCGCTAAAATTACCGAGAGCTCTGAGCGCTTCTGCTTTAAGAATTAATACATCACAGACTAGTACGGATTTCTTAGATTTCGATATAGAGAGATGTAATTCCTGAGCAAGTTGATTTGCGCTGTTTGCAGAATTATTTAATAAGAGAAGATAGACTTTTAATAATGATAATGATCTGAACCGATGAGTGTTTTCGTTAGAAAGTATAATTTCTTTTTCAAGTAGTTTAAGTGCCTGATCAATGTTCCCCTGTGCTAACAATGCTTCCAAATTTTTGGTTTGTCCTGTAATAAATGGAAACATAGCATGAAACCCAACTAACCTTAGAGAGGTCAACATCTAATACTTTTGGTTTCGATTCT
>JAEOTF010000551.1 GCA_016840025.1 Candidatus Hodarchaeota archaeon | reverse complement strand
GAATAACAATGCAATAAAATAGAAAACTAGAACATACAGAAATATTCCAGCAAATTGAAGCAAAAAGAAGAACCTATAACTAGTTGTTATAATTAGATCTCTTTTCAAAAATGCCAAACTCTTCTGTATTCCCAAGTTAAGCCACTTCATTTTTAGTAATTTTTTGGTAGATTTCTTCAAGAGTTGTGCGCTGAGTTTCACAAGACTTGATTTTTCCATTTGCCTTCGTTATTAAGCTAATTATTTCAGGAAAAATTGTGTCAATTTCTGAAGCTTTTATTTCAATTTTTGAAATGTTTGAAGAAGACTGAGACGACTGGTAATCAATAAATCCTTCCAAACAGTTAATTTCTTCTAAGAGCGAAGAAGAAAAGTTTTCAACTTCTAAGATAATTCTAAATGGTTCTTCAATCATGCTTTGAAGTTTTGATAAAGTTGCACAGACTTTAATTTCTCCTCTATTTATAATTGCTATTCTATCACATAGTTGTGCGGTTTCATTTAGGTTATGAGTAGCAAAAAAAACCGTCTTTTCTTTTTGTTTTACAATTTTTTCTTGAACAAACTTCCTTATCCGATAACTCGCATTAGGATCTAAACTCCGTGTTGGTTCATCCATAAATAGTACTTCAGGATCGGTAAGTAACCCTCTTGCGATAGAAAATCTGTGTTTCATTCCTGTAGAGTAACTATCAAATCTCTTATCTGCAAATTCATTGAGTTCCAGAATTTTAAGTAATTCTTCAACACGATTATTTACTTTTGATTTTGGTAAATTTTGAAGGGCTGCGAAAAACATTAAATTTTGTCTACCAGTTAATCTCCAATAAAAACTTCTTTCTTCACCAGTTACCAACGCTATTTGTTCTTTTACCCTTGATTCTTCTTTAATTATATCATATCCACAAATTTGTGCTGTCCCTTCAGTTGGCAGAAGAAGTGTACATAGTAATTTGATTAAAGTAGTCTTGCCAGCACCATTCGGGCCTAAAATACCAAAAATTTCACCTTTTCGAACTTTAATATCCACTTGGTTAACTGCGATAACTCTGTCTTCATTCTTTGAATAAAAGATTTTGACTAGTGGATTCTTTCTTCGTGTAAATCTTTTGGTAAGTCCAAAGGTTTCTATTGTATTTGAAGGCAATAAATTGTCACCCTTTGTGAGAATTTAGTTCTTGTTACTTAAAAAAACTATCTCACTTTGTTTAGTTTATTTCCCGAAATGTGAATGTCGAGCAATTAAATGCATCTGGAAGATTTAAGAAAAAAAGAGAATGAAAGAGACACTTAAATTACTATTTTGAAGTGTTTTTATTAAGAAAGCCTTTCTTGTACATCACTTCCAAAAAATCTTGAATATCTCCCCGAATATCATCTTCAGCTCTATTAAACTCTTTTGCTAGATTTGAAACAATTTCATCAACAGGAGTTTTTCCATTACATAATTCCCATATGCAACTTGCAGTTTCACTAAGTTCAAAGAGTTTTCCGCTACTTGCATCAAATATAACGATTTTTTCGTTGTTCTTCTTCCATACTACGTCTTCACTAGGCTTAGGGAACATTTTAATACCCCATTTTTGCTATTTCTAAATTTTAAGATTCATTTTTTGGTAATGAGAGGCTAATTTTTTTGAAAATATTATTCCAGCGTTTTTTAAAACCAGAATAATGCCTATTATTGCACCTGCTGCAATAACTCCTCCTGCACCCACTAGCATCAATGGAAGCTGTTGATTTACTGTAAGAGTGAAAGTAGTAGCTACGTTTTCATAGCCTTCTTTGCTCGCTGTAATTGACACATCATAGTCTCCTGGAGATAAGACCGAAGTATCAATCGTAGCAGTGTATGTCCCGTCGCCTAAATCAGTGCAAATTATTGACGTATTAGCTATCATTAAGGAAGCAATTGCACCTTCTATACCTTGCCCAGACGAATCAGTTAAATTAAACTGAACAATGACTTTTGTTCCCTGAGTAACAGCATTAGGAATTTCGGTTAATAAAGTCAAAAGAATCGCTTCAGTAGTTTTGCTTCCGCCGTCTCCACCGCCGTCACCAGTGCCACCATCATCACCGTCACCACCACCGCCTCCTCCACCAGAGGATTGAACGGTGTAGCTATATTGAGAAGTTGTATTTTCGTTACCAGCTAAATCTTTGACTATAATGAAGTAATGTACCGTTGTTCCTGCAGATTGCTTTGGTATGGTACCAACATATGAACCACCCGTAGTCATTGTTACGTTAGTCCACGAACTTCCTCCATTTGTAGAATAACTTAAAATAATCCCGTTAGCCAAGTCGATTTCTCCAATATTAAGAAAACTGGTTTCATCAATACTTACAGTGACATCCATGTCATCAGTGATTTCAGATGGAATGGACTCTGGTTCAGTACCGTTTAAGTCTGGAGGAATATTATCAACCCCAGCAAGCGAAAGTATTATCGAGAATTCATTTCCAGCATTATCTGTTACATTTAGTCTAAGTTTTACACCTGTATCATCATTTATGTCTGTTGGGTCAGTAGTATCCCACTGATCATCTCCATCCAATCCTGCATTAAGAGTAATTACTATCCATGTTGCGCCGTCGTCCAAAGTGTATTCCCATGATACAGTCGCCACTCCGCTTCCACCAACTTCGTCGCCAGGAGTAGATTCGAGAATCACTACCCCTCCAACCCAAGAATCTGCTTGCGGCTCATCTATAGTACCAGTTGGATCTGTAGAATCCCCTATCGTCACATTGTAAGGATCTGCCCGAGCAGTTGCTTCAACAGTTGTGGTTTGATGTCCGTCATGCTTACACACAAAGACGCCATCGTTGTCCTCTCCGTAGATGTAATAATAAATCGTAGCGTTAGCATAGGTGAATAAATCCTCAGTGATAGTAGCAAAGCCAGTAGTTAGATCGAGCGAAGTCCATGTACCACTATCTCCAATCTTGTACCATAATTCTGCAATTGCAATCCCAGGACCATCTGGCGGTTCAGTTACACTACAAGTAATTGTCAAGTCTACATTATGATCCACAGGGTTTGCACTTTCTATTGGATCGCTAATTTCAGGCCCGGGATTAGTTATTGTCACATTATATGGATTTGCTTGGGCTGTCGTTTCCTCCGTTGTAGTGAGCCCACCATTGTACTTGTATAATTCGTTGCCTGCATTGTCCTCAGCAAAGATGTAATAAAAGATATGACCATCGTCATAATCGAATTCTGATTCATCAATGGTTGCAGAGCCGCTGCTCAAGTCTAGAGAGATCCATGTACCTCCTACGCCAATTTTATACCATAATAACGCGCTATCAATTCCAGAAGCATCCGCTGGTTCTGTCACACTACAAGTAATTATCTCGTCTTCATCATATGAAACAGGATCTAAATTCTCTAGAGGATCACCAATGTTAGGATTGACATTGTCACTAATAGCTACCGTATATGGGTCATTCCGAGCTATGGATTCAAGTATTGTAGTTTGGTCACCATTGTGTTTGTACAAAACATTGCCTTCGTTATCCTGTGCGTAGATGTAATAATAAATCGTACCGTCGCTGTAGGCGAATAGGGATTCGAGAATATCTGCAGACCCGCTACTGATGTCTGTTGAGAACCATGTACCTCCTGCACCAATGCGGTACCATAGTAGTGCGTTTTGTATACCAGAACCGTCACCTGGATCTGGATCAGTAACACTACAAGTGATTGTCAAATTAGTATCGTATTCCACAGGGTTATCGCTTTCAGACGGATCTTCAATATCAGGCTCTACACTGTCACTAATATCGACTGTGAATGGGTTAGCCTGAGCTGTTGCTTCATTCGGGGTAAGTCCAATATTACATCGATATTGAGAAGCACCTGCATTATCTTCAGCGTAGATGTAATAGTAGATTGTGCCATCGCTGTAGGCGAAAGCGGTTTCGAGAATATCTGCAGAGCCGCTGCTTAAGTCCACAGAGGTCCATGTACCTCCCACACCGCTTCGATACCATAGTAGAACGGTTTGTAACCCAGATCCGTCGCCTGGGTCTGGATCTGTTGCACTGCAGGTAATCGTCTCATCGACATTATACTCCACAGGGTCGTCGCTCTCTGATGGATCACCAATATCTGGTGGAGTCACATCATCAACAGTATAAGTATAGTAACTACCAACATTGTCGTCTTGAATCGCATTCCCAATGCTATCAACAGCATAAATAAAGTACCATACTTCCGTGTTATAGGCTTGTGAAGGGATATCTGAATCTGATTGCCAAGTATTGCCGCTTGCTATACTCATTTCTATATAATCCCACGAAGTTCCCGAGTCAATTGAAAAGTACACCCTTGCTAAACCTACTCCATCAGAATCAGTAATATCTGCGGAAACCGTAACAGATTCGTCGTAATTTGGTGTATTCGGATTATGATTGACACTAGATATTGTGGGTGGTGATACTGCACTTCCTGTAACGTTGGCTAAAGTCATATTGTTTACAGTAACTGAGTCCACTTGTATATCAACCGCAATGACGGATAAATAGTATTCACTGACATCATTCCCTTCTGAATTCCAAAAGCCAGTCCAGATATCATCCCCTGAAACAAGATCGCCATGAGTTCCATCATTGTATAATGTAATAGAATCTACAGCAGTTTTATCAGGCTTAGTTATTTGGATGGTTACGCTGGTGATTGTTTCAGCAGCTGTTGTATTTACGGTCGCTGTTATATCGAAGATAGTTGCTTGAGAGCCTTGACGAGGATACACGGTAACGTTCCAAACAAGAGGGCCATCAATATCTAAATAGGCATCACCATAACTTGCAGTATCATCATTGGGATCCCAGGTGATGTTGCCACCGCCAGCTGGCCAGAAGTATTCTATTGGGGTTGCACTCTCACCGTATAGAACTTTGATACCAATTACTTCTTGTGAAGTGATTCCTAGCTTAGTATAAGGAATAGCCATTTCAACTGACCAATAACTGTCAGCAGCTTCATTAAAGAAGCCATAAGTCCATCCGGATGGAGAAACAACACTCCATAATAGACCATCAGTACTAGTACCAATTCCTTGGCGTTCTGCAGGATCGCCGTCTGGAAGTGTTCTTATTACGCCAAACCCTAAGTCATCAACGGCTGGGTCACCTAGAACCGGTGGAGGAGGAGCGTCATTGTTAACATCAAAATAAAAGACTGCATAATCTCCTGGTGGTGCCCCTGAAATAGTTGAATCAGAAAAATTTGCTGCCAATAGGATATGCGTAGAGTTCTGCATTATATAGGCTACAATTTCAAAGCTTGGAGAAATCCCAGTTTCACTTTCCCAACCTGATGCCATAACATATGCGTCATCCCACTCTCCAGAAGTTAATGTCCCGTCAATTGTTGGATCACTTTGGGCTTCATAGATTAATACTACAGTTGTACCAGTTCCAACTTTGATTTTACCGTTAAATTCACTATCTTTCTCAAAAATAAGTTCAAAAAGATAGGTTTCTTTTTCGTTTATCTCGTTACCGTCTAAATTGATAATGAGTGGCTTTTCTTCATTTTCTTTTATTTGTAAAACAGCGTTTTCTGGAATTTCTGGGATAAATTTATAGTTTATTAATTGACCTGCATCTCCTGTAACATTAAACCAAAAAGTATCTGGAATTGGTCCGCTAAATGACAGAGATCCAGATATTAGAACATTATCTTCATATCTTTCGGTTTTATCGACAACTACATTGAATGCCTCTTCTATTTCCTCGGTTTCTACAATGAAATCAGTTTCTGAGATCTGATCCAAAGACAGATAGTGATATTCATTTGAATCCATTGTTAAATCATTTGAAGAATCCTTTCCCAATCTACTGTAAAAATCAACAAAAGTATTCTTTACAAATACTGTGATTTCCTGTTGTGATTTATGACCGAAAGTATCAAGCAATTGAACATTAAGTTCGTATGTACCATCGAGAATCTCCCGGGTATTCCATATATGATTATAAGTACCCTGTTGGCTATTTCCATTAATTCTCTTCATCTGGTAAGGAATTCCGTCATTTATACTTAATGTAACTTCATAAATCTCATGATACGCTTCAGCATTCACTTCTATCTTGACATCGCCAAAAACAGTAGATTCATGAAGCGGAGAAATAATATCCACTTGAGGCGAACGACTATCAAAAAGCGATGCATATGATATGATGCTTAAAGCGAAGATAAGTATAAAAACAAAGCAAAAAAGCTTTTTTGGGTTTTTAAATTTTGAAATATAATGATTAGAGTTCTTATTGATTATGTTAATTATTCCCAATGAAATACCGCTCCTAAGAAAATTTTCTAAATTCTTATTAGAATTGCTTTTCGTGTGCTAAAGGCTATTTAAGAATTACTAAAAAAAGTGATATAGAACTTACAAAAAAATTAATAACAATCTGTTATGTGTGATTGAAGTCTTAAGATTTGAGTTATTTAATTCAAGCGAACATCATGAAATAATAAACTTATGACTGTGTTGAGATTCGTACGTCCTAAACAGGGTGATGTTGTGAAAAAAACTAGCGAACAAAATGCCAATGAACAAATTGAAGAAAGGATCGGTATAGAGTTGATAATGAGGGCATTGAAAAATCAACAGAAGGTAAAGCTACCCTTTCGAGGACAAAGTATGGAACCTTCAATTAAAGACGGAGAAAAAGTTCTCTTTGAAAAAGTAACTGTTGACCAAATTAAAACTGGAGATATTATTCTGTTTAAGAAGGCAGGAACATTAATTGGACACAGAGTTTTATGGAAATTTAGATTTGAGACAACTTATTTTTTAACTAAAGGAGATAATTCTTCGTTTGCAGATAGCCCAATACATGCTGGGTCTGTTTATGCTAGAGTCATTGAATCGAAAAGCAAAACTGAGTATAATACGATACATTTCAAGACCAAAATTGGTTTTTTACTAGAAATTTTTATTTTAAAATTAATGCCTAAATGGCTTAAGAAGTCGAAGATATTTAGAAGTACTATATCACGAAAACTTAGAGGAAATTTCTTCTATATTTTCAATTAACGAGAACAACAAATTGAGTTCGATATCATGTTTAGAACCATAATGATGTCGGTATATGGAGTGAGACTGAATTTCATTTCAAATTCAGATTTCTATCTTAGTGAAATATTAGAAGACTACAAATACTTCGAGTTAAAATCAGTACAAGATTCAGGTTCAGATGCGAATGTATTTTTCCAAGTTATGAATGATTCGAAGTCGTTTCCCATTAATTTTTATAATCTAAAAGAAGCCAAATTAATAAAGCAAATTATTACTGACGATCTGGCGGAATTCAGTATTAGTGTGTTAGATGATAAATGGATAATCGTAGAAGGTATGGATAGAAATGTTATTTTTTTAGCTAACCCAGAACAGAAAATAT